>CAYSMM010000094.1:0-8621 GCA_964432095.1 uncultured Burkholderiaceae bacterium
GCGGCTATGCGTCGTTCGAAGTTGGGATTCCGCAGGAGGAGCGCTTCGTGGAGACCGACGAGCAGCCCTTCAAGGCCAAGCTAGACAAGATCCCAGGCCTGAAACCGGCGTTCAAGAAAGACGGCACCATCACCGCAGCCAATGCGTCGAGCATTTCCGACGGTGCCGCGGCGCTGGTGCTGATGCGGCTTTCGACTGCCGAAAAGAAAGGCATCAAGCCGATTGCAAAAATCGTATCGCACGCCACGCACGCACACGCGCCCGAGTGGTTCACTACCGCGCCAGTGGGCGCCATTCAAAAGGTGCTGGACAAATCCGGCTGGAAAGCGGGCGACGTGAACCTGTGGGAGGTGAACGAGGCGTTTGCTGCCGTGACCATGGCCGCGATGAAAGAGCACAACCTGCCGCATGAAATCGTCAACATGCACGGCGGCGCATGTGCGCTGGGCCATCCGATTGGCGCCAGCGGCGCGCGCGTGCTCGTCACGCTGCTGGGCGCATTGCGCAAAACCGGTGGCAAGAAGGGTGTGGCTGCACTGTGCATCGGCGGCGGCGAAGCCGTAGCCACATCCATTGAGATGATGTAAGCCCGCAACCGTAAGTTGACTGCGGGTGAGAACCCGGCGAGCAATCCATCACAATGAATACCGTTCTCATCATCGGCGCGTCGCGCGGCATCGGCCACGAATTTGCGCGGCAGTATTGCGACAACGGCTGGAGCGTGATAGCCACGGCCCGCACAGATGAAGCCCTTGCCACGCTGCGCGGCCTGGGCTGCCGAGCCATCAAGCTCGACGTTACTGACGCTGCACAAATTACGAGCCTTGGCGATCAACTGCAGGGCGTGCAGCTCAAGGCCGCCATCATCAATGCCGGTGTGTACGGCCCGCGCACGCAGGGCCTGGACGCGGTGAGTGCGGCAGATTTCGACGCGGTGATGCGCACTAATGTGTGGGCTGCGATGCAACTCATACCGCAAATTGCACCGGCACTGATCGCGGGTAAGGGCAAGCTCGCGGTGATCTCATCCAAGATGGGCTCCATCGGGTTGCGTACATCAAGCAGCGGCTGGTTATATCGTGCATCCAAGGCGGCACTCAACTCGGTGCTGAAAGATGCATCGCTCGTGCTTGGGCCGCAAGGCGTGACTTGCGTGAGCTTTCACCCCGGATGGGTGCGCACCGATATGGGCGGCGAAGGCGCAGATCTGAGCGTACAGGAGAGTGTGAGTGGCATGCGGCAAACCCTGCTTGCACTGACGCCGGGGCAAAACGGCAGCACCCTCAATTACGACGGCGAAGCACTGGCGTGGTAATGCCAGAATCATTCAGCCTGTCTTCAGGCTGATACTGTAATGACTATTTAACTGTTACTGCTTTATGAATAACCAGTAACGGCACTATACACATTTGAGTATAAATAATGCTGCTTACACAAGATCAAGAAATGGTTCGCGATGCGGTGCGTGCTTTCGTGCAAGAGCAAGTGGTGCCGCATGCTGCCAAATGGGATAAGGAGCACACGTTTCCAAAAGACGTGCATAAAGGTCTGGCGCAACTCGGTGCCTACGGCGTGTGTGTGCCCGATGAATTTGGCGGCGCAGGGCTGGACTACGTCACGCTTGCGCTGGTATTGGAGGAAATTGCTGCCGGCGATGGCGGCACGAGCACCGCAATCAGCGTCAACAACTGCCCGGTCAATGCCATCTTGATGCGCTACGGTAATGCGCAGCAAAAGCGCGACTGGCTCACACCGCTGGCGCGCGGTGAAATGCTCGGTGCGTTTTGTCTCACAGAACCGCATGTGGGCAGTGATGCATCAGCACTACGCACTACTGCCGTAAAACAAGGTGGTGAATATGTGCTCAATGGCGTGAAGCAGTTCATCACCAGCGGCAAACATGGCGACGTAGCCATGGTGATGGCCGTCACCGATAAGGCGGCTGGCAAAAAAGGCATCAGCGCGTTCATCGTACCCACACGCACGCCGGGCTATGTGGTGGCGCGTATCGAAGCCAAACTCGGCCAGCACAGCAGCGACACTGCGCAGATTCTGTTTGAAAACTGCCGCGTGCCTGCCGCCAATTTGATTGGCGAAGAAGGCGAGGGCTACAAGATTGCGCTGTCATCGCTCGAAGGCGGGCGCATCGGTATTGCCGCGCAAAGCGTGGGCATGGCGCGCGCCGCGTTTGAGGCCGCCGTGGCTTACGCCAAGCAACGCGAAAGTTTTGGCAAGCTGATTTTTGAACATCAGGCCGTGAGCTTCAAGCTCGCTGACATGGCCACACAAATCGAGGCTGCGCGCCAGTTGATCTGGCATGCCGCAGCCCTGCGCGACGCGGGCAAGCCTTGCCTGAAAGAGGCGGCGATGGCTAAGTTGTTTGCCAGCGAGATGGCCGAGCGTGTGTGTAGCGACGCGATTCAAATTCACGGTGGCTACGGATACGTGAGCGACTTTCCAGTTGAGCGCATTTACCGCGACGTGCGCGTGTGCCAGATTTATGAGGGCACGAGCGATGTGCAGAAGATTCTCATCAGCCGCGCACTGGCGTAGCAGTCACGCAGCGTGGCTGGACGCTGCCTTAGCAGGCGAGGTTGCGCTTGAGCAATCGCGCCGGTTGCTTGTGGTGCATGATGCGCATGCGGCCGCTTGAGTATCACATAGTCATCGTTGCAAACCACCACGGGTGAAGGGCATGAATCGAGTGTATGGCGTTCTTACTGCAGCGCTGCTGTTCGCAGTGCTCACGCTGCTGGGTGCCTGCGCGCGCAGTGACCCCGAGAAGGAGTTGCGCGCCACGCTCGTCGAAATGCAAGCTGCGGTGCAAAAGCGCGATCCCAGTGCCTTCATGGCGCACGTGGCCGACGACTTTACCCGTCAGGCTGGCGGTATGGATGCCAAGGAGCTGCGCCGCACCTTGGCCGCGGTATTCATCCGCAATCAAAGTATCGATGTCACGGCAACCGTACGTGAACTTGCGATAGAGCCCGGCGGTAAGCGCGCCACGGTGCAAGTGACGGCTGCGGCCGCGGGCGGACAGGGCGCGTTGCTGCCTGAGCGTGCCCAGGGCTGGGACATACGCTGCGCGTTTCGCCGCCAGGGTAACTCCACCAGCGGTAAATGGCAGGCATTCAACTGCGACTGGAAAGAACTGTTGTAGCGTGCTCTGCGCGTCCGTGCTTCGTCTACGGCTCAGCGGCCTTTGTCGCATGCCATGCCGATGTGATTCGTAATCCCTTAGAGTGCGGGCTTATTGATCAGCTGGAAACTATATGCATCAACTCTCACAGCTCTTAAGGCGGCAGATTGCAGCCGCAGCATTGACCTCAGTCTTCGGCGTGCTTGCGTGTACGACACATGCTCAAGGCAAACCCGGTATGCCACCGGCTGCCAGTGCAGGCGCTGGCAGTTTGCAGGTGCCGAAGTTTGAATATAAAGAGCGCGTGCTGGCCAACGGCTTGCGCGTGATCTCTTCAGCCAGTAGCGCCAGCCCTACCGTCAGCGTGCAGGTTTGGTATCAGGTGGGTTCCAAAGACGACCCACAGGGCCGCTCAGGCTTTGCGCATTTATTTGAGCACATGATGTTCAAGAGCACCAAGCACTTGAAGAATGAGCAGTTCGACCGCATGACCGAAGACGTGGGCGGTGCGAACAACGCCTTTACTGCGGACGATGTGACTGCCTACCAGAATGTGGTGCCCTCCAATCATCTGGAGCGCCTGCTGTGGGCCGAGGCGGAGCGGATGCAAAACCTGGCCGTGGATCAGGCCAACTTTGACAGCGAGCGCGATGTGGTGAAGGAAGAGTTCCGTGAGCGCGTACTTGCACGGCCTTACGGCCGGCTGTACAACGCGATCGACCGGCTGTCGTATGAGGTGCACCCGTACAAGCGGCCCGGCATTGGCAACATAGCCGAATTGGATGCCGCCACGCTGGATGATGTGCGTGCGTTCCATCGCACCTACTACCGGCCCGACAATGCGGTACTCATTGTCACGGGAGATTTTCAACAAACGCAGTTGGATGCGTGGGTGGACAAATACTTTGCGGGCATCGCGCGGCCACAGTCGACGCTGCCGCGCGTCACCGTCAAAGAGCCATTACGCACCACCGACAAGCGATTTACTGAGACTGGGCCTAACGTGCCCTTACCCGCAGTTGTCATCACCTGGCACGCACCACCCATCACCAGCCCGGATGCCGCCGCGCTCAAAGTTGCAGCGGCGCTGCTGTCGCGTGGTGAGTCCTCGCGCTTCAACCAGTCGCTGGTGTATCAGCAGCAGATTGCCGCACAGGCCGACTTCTATGCCGACTTGCGTAATGACACAGGCCTGCTGGTGGCCATGGCGATTACGGCACAAGGCAAGCGCATCGCTGATCTTGAGACTGCAATGCTCAGGCAGATTCGCATTCTGGCTAGCCGGCCCGCGAGCCCTGCTGAGATGGACAAGATCAAAACGCAAGTGATTACGCAAGCACTGCTGGATCGGCAAACGCCTAGCGGAAAAGCGCAGGAGTTGGGCGCGGCCATCAGCAGCGGCAACACCGAGCGCGTCAACACGGATCTGGCCGATTTGCAGCGCGTAACGGCTGCCGACGTGCAGCGTGTGTTGCGCCAGTATGTGTTGCAGGCCAAGAGCGTAACCATTGAATACCAGCAGAGCAGCAAGCCCGGCGCAGCAGTCAGTGGAGTCAATCAATGAAGCAGCCATCAAACCTTTTCATCGCCGTGCTGATGGGGACATGTCTGGGTGTTGCACACGCGCAGACGGCTGATCCCATGCCAGGTATAGGCTCCGCACCGAAGATCGCTATCGCCGTGCCCCACGAGCAAAGCCTGCCTAACGGGCTGCGTGTGGTCACGGCATCACGCAGCGGCTTACCGCTGGCCACCGCACTGTTGATCGTGCGCACGGGCGCAGAGGCAGACCCGCAAGGCAAGGCAGGTGTGGCTGACATGGCGGCGTCACTGCTCACCAAGGGAACGCGCACACGCCGGGCCACGCAGATTGCGCAGATCGCCGAAGGCATGGGCAGCAGCCTCTCGAGCAGCGGCGGCTGGCATAGCGTGAGTATCGGGATGACCGTGAGCACACCCAAGCTGCCGCAGGCGCTGGCGTTGATGGCTGATGTGGCACGTAACCCGGTGTTTGCACAGGCCGAGCTTGACCGGCAACGCCGCCAATCGCTCGACGGATTGAAAGTCACACTTGCTGACCCTGGCCGTGTTGCAAGCCTTGCAGCAACGCGTGCGTACTATGGCAACTCGGCATACGGCAACACCGTGGCAGGCTTGCCGACCAGCCTGAATCGCATCACACGCCGTGATTTACAACGCTTTCATGCGCAAGCATTCCGGCCTGTCAACGCGGTGCTGGTGCTTGCAGGTGATATCACCCCGCCTCAGGCTGAGCGACTGGCGCAAGCGGCGTTTGGCAGTTGGCGCAACGCAGGCAAACCGGTGGCAGTAACACAGGTGGCAGCACCACAAAGCGGTGCTGCGCCCGTCACGCTGATCGACATGCCTGGCACCGGGCAGGCCGGCGTGACGATGGCCGCGCCCGGTGTTGCGGTGAGCGATGCAGACTACGATACCTGCCTAGTTGCAAACGCGGTGCTGGGCAACGGATATTCATCGCGCTTGAATCAGGAGATTCGCATCAAGCGCGGGCTGAGTTACGGTGCCGGCAGCCGGATGGACGCACGGCGTGCAGGCGGTATGCTGCGCGCCAGCGTACAAACCAAAAGTGAGTCTGCCGTCCAAGTGGCCGAGCTGGTGCGAGAACAAGTCGAAAGCCTGGCGTCGCAGACCGTTCCAGCCGACGAGCTGGCAGCGCGTAAGGCCACGGTGAGCGGTGAGTACGCGCGCGGCCTGGAGACGACCGAGGGACTTGCGGCGCAGGTCAGCGGTTTGGTGATTAACGATCTTGCGCTTGCGCAGCTGCCGCAGATGCTGGCGCGTATCGACCGCGTGAGTGCCGATCAGGTGCAGGCGTTTGCAAAGCGCTACTGGAATCGGACGGGGATGCGCATGGTGATAGCCGGCGATGTGAGAGTGTTTGGCGAAGCCGCCAAGGCACTTGCTGCCGAGGTGCGCACAGTGCCGCAGGGCGCGCTCGATCTGCAATCGCCTACGCTCACGTCAACACAAAAGTAATAATACTACTGCCTCTATATAAATATAGAAATAATAAAGATTACCAGACAAGGCAGTATACTAAATATTGTATATAAGAAATCATCTTGCCATTTCTAGGCGGTACCACTGCAGCAACTGTAGCGCTTCATCACAGAGTGAGGTGGGCCTTGTCTACGCAGGTTTTGCAAGCGAGCAAGCGTAAGCCCAATCTATCGCAGGATTCAGCGCCCCCGTCGCTGGCTTAGTGCGATGATTGTCTTGCAGCCATCAACCCCGCATGCGCTTCTAGCCAGCGCTGCACGGCCGCGGGTTCGTCGCCCTTGAGCGCGGCGCGTAGAAATGTAGCGGTGAGTTCGCGCGTGGCCCGCTTGACGGTTTGGTTCAGCTCGAAGCCGGCACGGTCGATACGGTCGGTGAAGATCGAGTGCGTTGCGTCCTTGAATACCGCCAGCCATTTGCGCGGGCCGCCAGTGGCCTGGTACACATCTACACGGTCGTCGGCGTTGGAGCTGTAGCCCGGAATCATGATGTTGTCTGCAGTGCCCGTGACGTGCAGCGTGGGAATGCTGATGCCCTGCAGTATCGGCCGCATATCCCCCTCGCCATGAAACGGCGGCGCAGACAGGATGATCGCGGCTTTCACCCGCTCGTCGCGCAGCGTCAGAGGCTCGCCATTGCGTACCACTTGCGCGCCGGAGACCAGCAATGCCGTGTTGGCACCGTATGAGTGGCCGGCTACGGCGATCGCGTTGCGGTCGATGCGGCTGGCCAGTGCCTCGTCGGCCAACAGGCTGCTGATGCCAAAGCTCACGTCCTTTGCGCGTGCAATTGCCTGCTCCTCGCTAGCGGCCGCGCGCAATGTGGTGAACAGGCTGAAGATGCGCATGGCACCTGTACGCCACACCTCGCGGTCACTGCCAATGTGTTGCACATGCAGGCTGGCAAAGCCCTGCTCGGCCCAGTGCCGCCCCAAGTGTGAGTAGCCCATGCGAGAGCCGCCCATGCCGTGCGAAAACACCACCAGCGGTACCTTGGCCGCGGCCGTGCCGGTGGTTTGCGGCAGCTCAGGCCAGTAAAGCCTGGCGGGCACGGCACGGTTGCGCGTCGCATCGTGCCACTCAAAGTCGAGCACCTGAACCGTGGCTTGCGCGGGGCTTACGACGACGTGGACAGGCTCCTGTGGGGCTGCGCTCGAGGCTTCGTCAGCCAGGCAGGCCGCAGTCCCTGCTGCGAGAGCAGCAGTAACGACGGCAGCGGCCAGCGCACGCACAGCGGTGCGTAACGAAACAGAACGCGACAGCAGGTGAGGGGAAATCAAGACAGTCATGGCGGCAGTGCGGGTGCGAAAAAGCTATGAGTCGGTGTGCGTTTGCGTTGTGCTATACAGGATGACGCAACTCATGCAATCAAGTTCCCGCACGTGGCGGCCCAGCCGAACTAGGTTGCGGCTTTTACAACAAAAAAGAGGGCCACGGGAGTGGTGTGCGTTGACACACCGGCCGTGGCCCAAGCCCAGGAATCGTTACGTTTGCCGTGACTCGTCTAGGTGACGGGTTCTTCTCGCTCGTACTGATGTGTGGATCGCGACAGGAGCGTCAAGGAAATTCTGAATACACTTCTGCCGCGACTAGCTCAACGTTTCCTAACCACGCATGCCGAGCACAGCACCCGGGAACGGTTGCGTCATCTCCAGCCATGCCGCGCCCGCGTAAATTGCCGTCACCAGAAGTAGAAAAGCCAGTGTCACCGCGACTGGATGTGACTTTCTCTGCTTTTGCATATGCCTTTGTATTTGCTTTTGCACTTGCGTGCTGGATGCTTGCTGCTGTGTCATTACCCCGCCTCCATCTATTGCTGCCGCGTGCCTGCGTTAGCCCGTGGCAGCAATGTAGATGAGCGGGGAGTTTTGCGAGTCCCCCGAAAAGGGGAGCCGGCGCAAAGGCGGGCGGGGGTCTGTGCGGCGAGACGGCGGGTGGCAGTGAGTAAGCCAAAATTTACTGGATTACTCAATGCAGTAGATTGCCGTAGCTGGCTGCTATCAGGCAGAGATAGCTTTGTACAGTAGTAAGTATAGGGAACTGGTGCAGTATGTCTGCATCAGGCTGCAGCGATGCGTGGCTTACAGTCGGTCGAAGCGGTAGCCGCCCTTGACGGCGCCCCACACCTGCTGGCCGGCTGCGTTGTAGCCACGGTCCCAACTCGTCATGCCCTTGCTGTCGATCACGACTTCAGACGTGGCGTAACTTGCGCCGCGTAAATCGCTGGCGCATTGCTGGCCCTGTGTTGCGCCGGCATAGCCGCTGCCCTTTACGGTCAGCCACACAGTACAGCCGTCACGCAACTGCAAGTCGGCGGGAGTCACATTGGCCAGCGGATCAGCCTCGCGCCACTGTCCGGCAAAGCGCAGCACTTCACCCGGTAGCAGGTACACCCTGGATGCAAAGCCCTGCGGTGTGCGCACGAGCTGGTATACGCGCTGGCG
>CAYSMM010000095.1:0-8432 GCA_964432095.1 uncultured Burkholderiaceae bacterium
ACAGCTACGGCGATAGGCGCGCTACGCCGCCACTGAGTTAAATAATCACTATACTGTAGTGAGTAATATGCCGATGATTAAATAATGAATACCGGATAAGGCATGATACAAAATGCAGTATCATGTTAGAGAAAATTTTTCGTAGACAACTGCCCCGCGAGCGCCGCAAACGGATGCGACCGAAGCAGCAGCGATGGCACGTCCGCTAGGGAATCAATATCGACGACCCCGTGGTCCTTCGGGACTCCAGATCGACGTGCGACTTGCGCACATCGGCGAGCGCGTAGCGTTGCTCGATATTGATCTTCACCGAGCCGCTCTCGACTTGCGCGAACAGGTCTGCGGCCATCTCTTCCAGCACGGGCCGCTGCGCGATGTGTGTCATCAGCGTGGGCCGTGTGACGAACAGCGAGCCCTTGGCTGCCAGATCGCTCAACGCCACCGGTGGCACCGGCCCCGAGGCATTACCAAAGCTCACCATCAAGCCAAAGGGTTTGAGGCAATCGAGCGAGCCACTCCAGGTGTCTTTGCCGACCGAGTCGTACACCACGTCCACTCCCTGCCCAGCCGTGAGTGCCTTGACGCGATCTACAAAATTCTCGCTGCGGTAGTTGATCACATGCGCAGCGCCCAGCGATTTGGCGAGCGCGCATTTCTCGTCGCTGCCTGCCGTGGCAATGAGCGTGGCACCTATCGCCCTGGCCCATTGGCATGCGATCTGCCCCACACCGCCGGCCGCGGCATGGAACAACACCACATGCTGTGGACCGAGCCTGAAGGTACGGCGAAACAGGTACTGCACTGTGAGGCCCTTGAGCATCATCGCGGCTGCAGTATCAAACTCAATGCCCGCGGGCAGCCTGACCACCTGCTTTGCAGGCATGATGCGCGCCTGTGCATATGCGCCTGTCGGCGGGCAGGCATAGGCCACGCGGTCGCCTGCGCTCAGGTGCGTAACGCCCTCGCCTGTGGCCTCCACCACGCCTGCGGCCTCCATGCCAATACCCGCAGGCAAGGGCTGAGGATACAGGCCGGTTCGGTGATAGACGTCGATGTAATTGATGCCCACTGCGTGATGCTTCACGCGAATCTCGCCCTGCCCCGGTTCGCCCAGCAGCACGTCGGCGAGCTGCATGGCATCCGGTCCGCCAGGCTGCTGAATCTTCACGACCTTGGTCATGCTTATTCCTTTATTCTCTCATCCTCTAGAAAGTACCGGGGTACGCTCCACCATCCATCAACACGTTCTGCGCATTGATGTAGCCCGCGTGCACGCTGCACAGGAAAGCGCATACCGCACCGAACTCATCAATCGTGCCAAATCGCTGCGCCGGGTTTTGCATGCGGCGCTGCTCACGCGCCTGCTCCTCGGTCTGCCCGTTCTGCGCAGCCCAAGCCTTCATTGTTGCGGCAAGGCGGTCTGTGTCAAACGGGCCCGGCAGCAGGTTGTTGATGGTCACGTTCTTGGCCACTGTCTTGCGTGCAAGCCCCGCTACAAAGCCCGTAAGCCCGCTGCGTGCACCGTTGGACAGACCCAGCACGTCAATCGGTGCCTTCACCGCGCTGGAGGTAATGTTGACAATGCGTCCAAAGCCGCGCTGCATCATGCCGTCGACCGTGGCCTTGATCAGTTCGATGGGCGTCAGCATGTTGGCGTCCAGCGCCTGGATCCAGTCGTCGCGGCTCCAGTTGCGAAAATCTCCGGGTGGCGGCCCGCCGGCGTTGGTGATGACGATGTCGTAGTACGGCATGGCGTTCAGCGCGAGCGCGCGTCCTTGTGCGGTCGTGATGTCGCACACAACTGCGGCTGCGCGACCCGAATTCTCTGTATTGATCTGTGCCACCGTGGCATGCAACGCCACTGCACCCCGTGCCACCAGCACCACGTTGGCGCCCTCGCGTGCCAGTGCCTGTGCGCAGCCTTTGCCCAAACCCTTGCTTGCGCCGCACACCAGTGCGGTTTTACCGGTCAACCCCAAGTCCATTCGATACCTCTTTGTTTGAGGCATCATAAGTGCAGAAAGGAAAATACGTATGAAGCTGCTACGTTACGGGCCTGCGGGCCGCGAGAAACCCGGCATGCTCGACGGTGATGGCTGCATCCGCGATTTGAGCGCCGTGGTGCAAGACATCAATGCATGCGTCTACTCGCCTGAAGGCTTGCGCAAGCTGTCGCGTATCTGCTCAGAGACATTGCCGCTCGTCAAAGGCAAGCCGCGCCTGGGTGTGCCATTTGTGGGTATCAGCAAGTTCATCGGCATCGGGCTGAACTACCGCGACCATGCGGAGGAATCCGGCATGGCCATTCCCACCGAGCCCATCGTCTTCAATAAATGGACGACGTGCATCTGCGGCCCCAACGACGAGGTACTCAAGCCACCGCACTCCACCAAACTCGACTGGGAGGTCGAGCTCGGGGTCGTCATCGGTACTCGGGCGCAATATATCGGTGAGCATGAGGCACTTCAGCATGTATGCGGCTACTGCGTTGTCAATGACCTGTCCGAGCGCAACTTTCAACTCGAACGCGGCCCGCAGTGGGACAAGGGTAAAGGCTGCGACTCCTTCGGGCCCATCGGCCCCTACCTCGTCACCGCCGACGAGGTGCCCGACCCGCAAAATCTCGACCTGTGGTTGGCCGTCAATGGTGAGCCTATGCAGCGCGGCAATACACGCCACATGATCTTCAGCGTGGCTCAGCTCGTCAGTTACCTCAGCCACTACATGACACTTCTACCCGGCGATGTCATCTGCACCGGCACACCGCGCGGCGTGGGCATGGGCAAGAAGCCGCCGCGCTACCTGCAGCACAAGGACACCATGACGCTAGGCATCAGCGGCCTGGGTGAGCAACGCCAGGTCGTGCGTGGCATGCGGCACGAGGATAGGTAACTACGCCCTGCGCGCCGCCCACCATACGCCTGACAGCACCAGCGCAGTACCTGCAAGCACGATCAGGTTGAACGGCTCGCCGAGCAGCAGTACGCCCAGCAAAATGGTGAACATGGGTCCGACCATGCCGGTTTGACTGGTGAGCGGTGCACCGATCAGCTCGATGGCTTTCATCACCATGAACACCGGCGCCACAGTACACAGCGCGGCGTTGAGCACCGAGAGCCAAATCACAGGCTGCACCACGAGCGCCGCGTCCAGGGGTCGCAGCACCGCAAACTGCGCAATGCACAGTACGCAAGCGACAAGCGACGCCCAGCCGGTGAGTCGCAGCGCCCCCAGACGCTTGACCACCTCGCCGCTGTAAACCAGGTACACCGCGTACGATGCCGCGCTGGCAAACACCAGTGCAGTACCCAGTGCAACATGACGACCTTCAAACCGTAGCTCCTGCGCAAACACCAACACAATGCCTGCGTAGCTGACGGTCATGGCCCATACCTGCCTTCGAGTAATGCGCTGACCGAATAGCAAGGCACCGAGCATCAGCACCAGCGTGGGGTTGAGATAGAGAATCAACCGCTCAAGGCTGGCAGTGATGTACTGCAAACCGAGAAAATCAAGAAAGCTCGCAAGGTAATAACCGCAAAAGCCCAACCCGAAAATCGTGAGCCAGTCGTGCCGCTGCAGCACCGGCTTGCCGCGCCCCGCCCACCACGCAATCAGCGCAAACATGGGCAACGCAAACAGCATGCGATACATGATGAGCGTGACCGCATCGACGCCGTAACGGTACGCCAACTTGACAATTACGGCCTTGCCCGAAAAACAGATAGAGCCGAGCAAGGCCAGCGTCAACCCTTTAGCGAGCGGTGGCTTGGCGCTTGCATGCATGGCCTTGAGCTAGGCAAGGTTGTACTTGTTAATGTTAATGCTCATGCGCATCGTATTACCTTATACTAAATAATGTATACAGCATTAGGTTCAATACTGATTACCAGTAAAGTCATATTACTCGTTGAAGTATTATCGTCTTTAAATGTAAAACGGCTAGAAGCCTGCCGCTGCACCGTCGCGCCGCGCGTCGCTCGCGGCCACGTAGCCCTGCTGCGAAGGCTCGCCTAGCCGCCAGATGAACTGGCCTGCGCCGAAGTCCATGTAGCTGTCATGCGCCTGCGTGATGCGGTGGCCGCGCGATGCCAGCTCTGTCACCACCGCTTGCGGCATGGCCGCCTCCACCTCGATGTCCAGGCCCTGCATGAACTTCCAGCGCGGTGCGTCGCACGCAGCTTGCGGCTGCTGCCTTTTGAGCAGCATGCGCGTGAGCGTTTGCACATGCCCTTGCGGCTGCATGTTGCCGCCCATCACGCCAAAGCTCATCTGCGGTTTGCCCTCCCGGGTGAGAAATGCCGGGATGATGGTGTGAAACGGTCGCTTGCCCGGTGCCACCACGTTGGGGCTTGCTGCATCCATGCTAAAACCATGGCCGCGGTTTTGCAGGCTCACACCATAGCCGGGCACCACGACACCGGAGCCAAAACCCATGTAATTGCTTTGAATGAAGCTCACCATCATGCCGCGCTCGTCGGCCGCGCTCAGGTAGATGGTGCCACCACGCGGCGGCATGCCATGCTCGTGCTGCTGCGCACGGCGAAGGTCAATCAGCCGCGCACGCTCGCGCAGGTAGCCCTCGTCCAGCAGTTGCGCTGCGCTCACCTGCATGCTGCGTGGATCGCTCACATAGCGGTAAACATCGGCAAACGCGAGCTTGATGGCCTCGATCTGCCAGTGATGCCAGTCGGCACTATCTATTTCGGTATCGGCCAGCGGTGTGTGCTTGAGCATGCCTAGCGCCATCAGCGCGGTGATGCCTTGCCCGTTCGGCGGGATCTCGTGCAATTCATGGCCGGCGTAACTCATGGAGATCGGCTGCACCCACTCAGGCTGATAAGCCGCGAGGTCGGCTTCGGTCATCACCCCGCCATGTACGCGGGCATGCGCAGCAATTGCTGCGGCAATCTCACCGCGATAAAACGCATCGCCCTTGCTGTGCGCGATGAGCTTGAGCGTACGCGCCGCACCGGCCAGCGTGAAATGCTCGCCTACCTCGGGCGCGCGGCCCTGCGGCATGAAGTGCCCGGCAAACCCGGGCTGATCTTTCAGCAGCGGCACCGCCATGCGCCACTTGTCTTGCACGGTCGGGCTGACAGCAAAGCCACGCTCAGCATACTCAATCGCAGGCGCCAGCACATCGGCAAAGGATAGCTTGCCAAAGCGGCCGTGTAACGCGGCCCAACCCGCCACGGCACCGGGTACGGTAATGGTGTCCCAGCCGCGCACGGGCCGCGTGCGCGCGAGGTCATCCCCGTACTTTTTCTGAAAATACTCCAGCGTCCAGGCAGCCGGCGCAGTGCCACTGGCGTTGAGGCCGTGCAGTTGCGCCCCGTCCCAGACCAGAGCGAAGTTATCACTGCCCAGCCCGTTGCTGCATGGCTCGGTGAGGGTGATCGTGGCCGCAGCAGCAATGGCAGCATCGACCGCGTTGCCGCCTTGCGCGAGCACGCGCAGCCCGGACTGTGCCGCAAGCGGCTGTGAGGTGCTCACGATGTTGCGGGCAAAAACCGGCGTACGCGTGCTTGGGTAAGGATTGCGCCAATCAAAGCTCATACCGCTACTCCGCAGTGATGCGGCGTGCCGCGATGAGTTGCCCCCACTTCGCGCTGTCGGCCTCCACCATGCGAGCAAACGTCTCGGGCGTGCTCAGCGACGCCGGCTCTGCGCCCAGCCTCAGCAGCCGCTGCCTAAGCTCACTGTCCTGCAAAGCGGAGTTGAGCACGCCACTCAGCCTCACCAACACTTCCGCAGGCAAGCCTTTGGGACCATACAAACCAAACCAGGTTGTAGATTCAAAGCCCGGCAGCACCTCAGCCACCGCCGGCAATTGCGGCATCAATGCAGACCGTCTGGCTGAGGTCATGCCCAGCACTTTGAGTTTGGGATCTTGCAAGTGCGGCTGCGCCGACACGATGCTGTCAAACAGCATATGAACCTGACCGGCCTTCAGGTCAGGCATCACCAGCGCCGTGCCGCGATAAGGAATGTGCGTGATGAACAATCCGGTCTGCGACTTGAACAGTTCACTCGTCAAATGCACGATGGTGCCATTGCCCGACGAGCCGTAGTTGAGCTTGCCCGGCTGCGTGCGCGCGAGCGTGATGAACTCGCTCAGGCTGTTGACACCCAGCCCGGCGTTCACCAGTAGCACGTTGGGTGAGCTGGCAATCTGGCCAATCGGGGTGAAATCTTTCGCAGCGTCGTAAGGCAGTTTGGGGTTGAGACGCGGGCCAATGGAATGTGTAGAGCTGGTCGCTACGAGCAGCGTATATCCGTCGGGCGCTGCTTTGGCTACTGCGTCGCTACCGATCGCACCGCCTGCGCCAGGCCGGTTATCAATCACGACGCTTTGCCCTGATATATCTTGCATCTTCAGCGCCACGGCACGCGCAAGAATATCTGTCGCACCACCCGCCGGGAATGGAACTACCAAACGTATCGGCTTAGATGGGAATGGTTGCGACCAGCAATCACCTGTTACTACAGAAAGTATCAAGCTAATGAATAAGCATATGTAAGTAGCGGTGGATTGCCTGCGCGACATGGTGAAGCCTTCAAGTATGAGTTACGTTGATGCCGGGAGTGCTGAGTACCGAGGTGTACTGTATTCAGTGTGGCACAAAAAACGGCACCGAGGTGCCGTTGTGAACATTGCTTGAGCGTCGCTAGTCCGCCTCCTGGAAGGCCTCCTCGCGCTTGCTCTTCACCGCTGGCAGCAGCACGATGATCAGTAGCGCCACTGCGGCAATCAGCAGGCCGAGCGACAAGCCGCGATCAACAAAGGTCATCCAGTCGCCGCGGCTCAGCAACAGCGCGCGACGCAGATTCTCCTCCATCATGGGGCCGAGTATGAAGCCTAGTAACAGCGGCGCAGGCTCACAGTTGAGCTTGTAGAACACGTAGCCCAGCAGGCCGAACGCTGCGGCGGTGAATACCTCGAAGTTGTTGTTATTGATGCTGTACACACCGATGCAGCAGAACAGCAAAATGGCCGGATACAGCAAGCGGTAAGGAATGGTCAACAGCTTGATCCACAAGCCGATGAGGGGCAGATTCAGGATGACCAGCATCAAGTTGCCCAGCCACATCGAGGCAATCAGACCCCAGAACAATGCCGGATTGCTCGACATCACCTGCGGCCCAGGCTGAATGTTGTGGATGGTCATTGCGCCCACCATCAAGGCCATCACCGGGTTGGGTGGAATGCCCAGCGTGAGCATGGGGATGAACGACGTCTGCGCACCAGCGTTGTTGGCCGATTCGGGTGCTGCAACGCCTTTCACATTGCCCTGGCCGAATGGTGGGTTGGCGTTGGGGTCGAGCTTTTTTTCAAGACTATATGACGCAAACGCAGACAGCAAGGCGCCTCCGCCGGGCAGCACACCGAGTACGGAGCCCAGCGCCGTGCCACGCACCACAGCCGGTGCGGCTTGCTTGATCTCGTCTTTGCTCGGCATCATGCTACCCACCGACTTAGTGAACACCTCCCGCTGGTCGTGCGGGCGTGACAGGTTGGCAATGATTTCGCCGAAGCCGAACACACCCATCGCCACGACGACGAAGCCGATGCCGTCGGTGAGTTCGGGCACGTCGAAGCTGTAGCGTGCCACGCCGGAGTTGACGTCAGTGCCCACCAGCCCGAGCAGCAAGCCGAGAATGATCATCGCAATCGCCTTGAGCAATGAGCCTGAGGCCAGCACGACAGCGCCCACCAGACCCAGCACCATCAGCGAGAAGTACTCTGCTGGGCCGAACTTGAATGCCAGCGTAATCATCGGTGCCGCGAATCCAGCCAGAACCAGAGTGCCCACCGTGCCCGCGAAGAACGAGCCGATTGCCGCAATCGCCAACGCCGACCCTGCCCGGCCACGCCTGGCCATTTGGTAGCCGTCCAGGCATGTCACGACCGAAGAGGATTCACCCGGAAGATTGACCAGGATGGCCGTGGTCGAACCCCCGTACTGCGCGCCGTAGTAAATGCCTGCCAGCATGATGAGTGCTGCCACAGGTGGCAACGCGTAAGTGGCGGGCAACAGCATCGCGATGGTGGCGATGGGGCCTATGCCCGGCAGCACGCCGATCAGCGTGCCGAGCAGCACGCCGAAAAAAGCGTACGTCAGGTTTTGTAGCGTCAGCGCAGTCTGAAAGCCGAGTGCAAGATTTTCCAGCAATTCCATATGTGTGGTCCCTTGTTTTGAACTGCCAGATCAGCTTTGCAAGAAGGCTGGCCACACCGGAAACTGCAGCTTGATGCCAAGCACAAATACCAGGTAGCAAAAGATAGCCATGCCTATGGCCAGCACGATGGCTTGCTTCCAACTCGTTATGTCAGCGCGCGACGCAATCAAAATCAGCGCAATGATGGCGATGAGCAGGCCGAGCTTGAGCACGATCAGCCCGAACACCACGACCGAGCCCAACACCAG
>CAYSMM010000096.1:0-8422 GCA_964432095.1 uncultured Burkholderiaceae bacterium
GGGCGGCAACGTCTGGGAGGCAGCACAAAGCCTGGGCACGAATTTGCCGCAGCGCGTGTGGCGCGTGCTCGTGCCCATCACACGGCCTGCCATCGTGGCCGGTGTGTCGCTTGCGTTGATGGAAACGCTGGCCGACTATGGCGTCGTGTCGTACTTCGGCATTCACACCCTCACCACCGGCATTTACCGTGCGTGGCTTTCGCTGTTCGATTGGGCTGCCGCCGCGCAGCTTGCGGTTGCACTGCTATGCCTCATCACGCTGCTCATTGCGCTGGAGCGCATTGCGCGTTCACGCCAGCGTTACGCACGCGGCCCCAACGAGCGGCCGTTTACACCCGTGCAACTGCAGGGCCGCGCCCAGGCTGTGGCGATTGTGGTGGCGTGGCTGCCGGTACTGCTCGGCTTCATCGTGCCGGTGCTGGTGCTGCTCAAGCTGCTACTGGACGCCGGTACGCCCGATATGGTGCGCTTTGGCCAATGGGCTATCAACACGGTGAAACTCGCCACGCTGGCCGCATGCGTGGCGTTTGCGTTTGCCGCGCTGCTGGCAGCCACCGTGCGCCTGCACCAAAGCCGCGCAGTGCGCTGGGCTGCGCATGGTGTGTCTCTCGGTTACGCCGTGCCTGGTGCGGTGATTGCCGTCGGCATTCTCATGCCCGCCATGGCTCTGCAGCAATGGGGCGTGCAAAACGCAGGCGTGTGGATTACCGTCAGCGCCGTCGGGCTGATCTTTGCATACGTGGTGCGCTTCTCGGCAGTGGCACTGCAGCCGCTGGACGCGGCCTACGCGCAACTATCACTTCGCTTGGACGAGAGTGCGCGTTCGCTTGGCGCAGGGCGCACACGGCTGGTGTTTGGTGTGCATGCGCCAATGCTCAAGGCCTCGCTCATCACCGCGTGGCTGATTGTGTTGATCGACGTAATGAAAGAGCTGCCCGCCACCTGGCTGCTGCGGCCCTTTGGCTACGACACGCTGGCCGTAGTGGCGCATCAACTCGCCAAGGACGAGCGGTTGGGCGAGGCTGCACTGCCGTCGCTGGCCATCGTGCTGCTGGGACTGTTGCCCGTCATCTTGCTGCTGCGTAGCTTGAAACTCGACGCCACCCAGCACACTAAGGCCAGTCGGCGCATGTCGTCAGTATGAGTCACCAGTAAAATGGCGTCATTCCACCCGCCGCCGTAGTTCAATGGATAGAACGAGCGCCTCCTAAGCGCTAGATGTGGGTTCGATTCCCGCCGGGGGCGCCAGCGCATCACTCGCACACAACGTCTTAATACTCGGCTTCCTTATAGACATCGCTGCTCTGCAGAAGTACCGTCGTCGCTGTGCGCTGAAAACAGTATTTCAATAATACTGTATGGAGTAACAAGCCTTGTCTGGTTGATAGTATTGGATCAAACTATTAATAGTCATTGCAGTATCATATAAAGGTGCCTATTTGGCAAGCACTCGCATGGCCTGCTCTAGCCCTGTGATCGTCAGCGGATACATGCGCTGATTCATCAACTGCTGCATCACGCTGATGCTTTGACGGTATTGCCACACGCCTTGCGGCTCGGGGTTGATCCACACAAACTTGGGGAAGGCGTTGGTCAGCCGCTCCAGCCACAGCGCACCTGCCTCCTCGTTGTTGTATTCCACGCTGCCGCCGGGCTGCAGGATTTCGTAAGGGCTCATCGTGGCGTCGCCCACGAAGATGAGCTTGTAGTCTTTGGTGTACTTGCGAATCACGTCCCAGGTGGGAAACTTCTCGGCAAAGCGGCGGCGGTTGTTCTTCCACATGAAGTCATACACGCAATTGTGGAAGTAATAGAACTCCAAGTGCTTGAACTCGGCTTTCGCAGCGCTGAACAACTCCTCCACGCGGTGAATGTGCTCGTCCATCGTGCCGCCCACGTCCATGAGCAGCAACACCTTCACGTTGTTGTGGCGCTCGGGCACCATTTTGATGTCGAGGTAGCCGGCGTTGGCGGCGGTGCTGCGTATCGTGTCGTCCAGGTCCAGCTCTTCGGCCGCGCCCTCGCGCGCAAAACGCCGCAGCCGCCGCAGCGCCACCTTGATGTTGCGCGTGCCCAGCTCCAGGTCGTCGTCGTAATCCTTGTACAGCCGCTGGTCCCACACCTTCACCGCGCTTTTGTTGCGGCCCTTGTCTTGCCCGATGCGAATGCCCTGCGGGTTGTAGCCGTAAGCGCCGAAGGGCGAGGTGCCGCCTGTGCCAATCATCTTATTGCCGTCCTGATGGCGCTCTTTTTGCTCTTCAAAACGCTTCTTCAGCGTCTCCATCAACTCATCCCAACCCATCGCGTCGATCTTGGCTTTTTCTTCCGGTGAGAGGTTCAGCTCCAGCTCTTTGCGCAGCCATTCCAGCGGAATCTCCTGGCTGAAATCGGCAATCATCTCCACGCCCTTGAAGTAGGCGGCGAAGGCTTTGTCGAACTTGTCGAAGTTGGCCTCGTCCTTTACCAGCGCAGTGCGCGCGAGGTAATAAAAGTCGTCGGTCGACGGGCCGATCACGTTTTCCTTCAGCGCCTCAAGCAGCACCAGATACTCTTTGATCGAGACCGGCAACCTGGCCGAGCGCAGGGTGTAGAAGAAGTCGATGAGCATGGTTTATTACCCCGCTACCTTATCGTACCAACCATTGTCGGTATACATGCGAAACTTGTCATCAGGCAGATCCTCGAATACGCGGAGTTTTTGAACGAGATCGTGAAGCGTAGTGGAACCACTGTAGCATCCAATTAAGCAGAGCAAAGATACTTGGGGTCCACTTAACTGGGCACAAAATAGCCGTACAAATGTTTTTTGATCGTGTCCGAGTCGAGTATCAATTAGATGCAGAGCAAGAACGACAAGCTCTAGATAGCTCGAGACTGAGCTAACGTGTGGCCGCAAAATCTGATCAACTTTATCCTGATCCTTATTTTTCAGCGCGTCATTGATAGTTGTGTTATCGACAGGTAACCTGAAATTCCAAATAGTGCTTTCTAGACTGTTAAGTATGTGTCAGGAGTTGCCGGCGAATTCGGCAAATGCTTAGACGATAAATGCAAGGCTGCGCTTGCCACCTTATCCATCACCATAACAAAGAGTTGCTCATTTCGCCGATTCTCATCTTGTTTATTCTGTTCTGAGAGCGCGACGGTTGTCTTAGCGAGCTCGAATTTCTGCAGCCGCCACACTCTGATCGCAACCAAGAGCGTGAGGAGCGAAATGCTGGGGTTCAGCAGGCCGGCGACGTAGTCACCAAACTGCCCTCATGCACCCGGGGACTCGTTAGCCGGAAGGTGGCGAAAGGTCAGGGCGTATGTGGCAACTGCGATAAAGGCTGCTACCAGCACAAGGTAGTGGGCATAGTCAAGCCAACGAGGCGATAGGTGGTCACTATCTGATGTGGATTGCTCGTTCATAGCTTAGTCGCTCTACTGTCTATTCCTATTGTCTGGCTTTATTGACTGTTCAAACTCAAAGCCATCACCAGCTCCCCATCATTGACCTCACCGGTATGCCGGAATCCCAGCCGCTGATAAAACGGTCCGGGGTTGCCCTCGTAAGGCATGTGGCTGGTGAGCATGCGCGTGATGCCGGGGCGTGTTTTGGCGTATGCAAGCGCAAGCTGCATCGCGGCCTCGCCATAGCCCTTACCTTGGTGGTGAAAGCCAATCATCAGCCGCCACAAGATGATGGCATCGGCCGCTTCGCCATCCTTCGCGGCAAGCGCGGGGGCTAGCGTGGGGTCATACAGCATCAGCAGGCCCACTGGCTGATTGCCGGCCATGATGGCGCGCAGCCATGCGTTGGCGCTTTTGCCGGCTTGCGCGATGCTCACGCCATTGGGCGCGACCATGCGCTCGCCCAGGGCCCCAGGGCTCATGCGGGCGAGGTCGCTCACTTGGTCGGCGGTGATCTCATCCAGCGTCGCGAGCCGCACGTCACGGTCCGTCGCCTGGGGGACATGCTGAGTAATACCGCCTTGATGGATGCGCTCGAGCAGCTTTGCCTTCGCAGTGGGCCACTCATCTGCGCTCATGCTGTACATCACGCCGTCGCGCACCGTGCCGTCGCGGCGCATCGTCTGGTGCCGCAGTACTCCGTCGCGCCGCGCGCCCAGCCGCTCGATGGCGCGTTGCGATGCGAAGTTGAGGATGTCGGTGCGCCAGCCCACCACGGGGCAGTGCAGCGCCTCGAATGCATGGGTCATCAGCAACAGTTTGCATGCGGTGTTGACATGCGTGCGCTGCACCGACTTGCGGTACCAGGTGTAGCCGATCTCCACGCGCTTGATGGCGGGCAACACGTCGTGGTAGCGCGTGCTGCCCAGCACCCGGCCGCTTTGCGAATCAACCACTACCCAGGGCAGCATATGGCCTTCGGCCTGGCCTTTGAGCGCAGCTTCGACATAGCTGCGGGTATTCTCAGGTTCGGGTACGCTGGTCACCCGCAATTGCCACAGTTCGCCATCGGCTGCGGCGTCACGCAGGCCGACCTCGTGCTCCAGCGTCAGCGGCTCAAGCCGCACGCCGTGGCCTTCAAGCGCGATGGGTTGTGGCCAGCCCACTCTCACCGACCATGCCGGTTCATGAACACCAGCTTCTCGAATAGTGTCACGTCCTGCTCGTTCTTGAGCAACGCGCCCACCAGCGGCGGCACGGAGACTTCGTCATCCTTGCTGTGCAGCGCTTCTGCGGGGATGTCCTCGGCCACCAGCAGCTTGAGCCAGTCGAGCAGCTCACTGGTTGTGGGTTTTTTCTTGATGCCGGGCAGCCCACGTATGTCGTAAAAGCTCTTCATCGCCGCGGTCAGTAGCTCCTTCTTCAGGCCGGGGTAGTGCACATCCACGATCTGCTTCATGGTGTCTGCATCCGGAAACTTGATGTAGTGGAAGAAGCAGCGGCGCAAAAACGCGTCGGGCAGCTCCTTCTCGTTGTTGGAGGTGATGAACACCAGCGGCCTATGCCGTGCCTTCACCAGTTCGCGCGTCTCGTACACATAAAACTCCATGCGGTCGAGTTCGCGCAGCAAATCGTTAGGGAACTCGATGTCGGCCTTATCGATCTCGTCGATCAGTAGCGCAACTGGCTGCTCGGCTGTGAACGCCTGCCACAGCACGCCTTTGACGATGTAGTTGTGAATGTCTTTCACGCGCTCGTCACCCAGCTGGCTGTCGCGCAATCGGCTGACGGCGTCATACTCATACAAGCCCTGCTGTGCCTTGGTGGTGCTTTTGATGTGCCATTGCAAAAGCGGCATCTTGAGCGCCGCGGCCACTTGTTCAGCCAGCATCGTCTTGCCGGTGCCGGGCTCGCCCTTGACCAGCAGCGGGCGTTTGAGCGTGATGGATGCGTTGACGGCCAGCATCAAGTCTTGCGTGGCAACGTAGTTATCAGAGCCTTGGAATTTCATTGTGGTGTCCTTGTGTCAAATGAGTATAGAGCGCTAAGCGAGTTCGCCGCGATATAGCGCAACGCCATCTGGGGTATCGGTATAATTCCAGCAGTTTGTTAGAGACATTCCCACTCATCATGAAGAACAAGCATGCAGGCGTATTGACTGCGCTGTTGATCGCTTTCAGCGCAGTCGTGGCTCAAGCGCAAGAAGTCAAGGGCAATGCCGCGGCGGCAGCCAATAAAGTGGCCATGTGCCAAGGTTGCCACAACATCCCGGGCTGGCGCGCGTCCTTCCCCGAAACTCACTTGGTGCCGCAGATCGCGGGCCAGAACGCCAAATACATCGAGGCGGCTCTCAAGGCCTACCGCAAAGGCGACCGCAAGCACCCCACGATGCGCGGGATCGCCGAAACACTGACAGACCAGGACATCGCTGATCTGGCCGTGTATTACGAGCAACTGGGCCGCGGCGCGCAAGCCACAGCGTCAGCCAAGTAATTGCATCAACGGAGAATGAAGATGAAGAAACTGTTGATCGCATCGACCGTGCTGGCAGCAACTGTGGCTGCAGGCACTGCACAAGCGGGTGATGCTAAGAACGGCGAGGCGCTTGTCAAGAAAATGGCCTGCGCAAGCTGCCATGGCGAGGGCTTGAACAAGCCCATAGACCCGAGTTACCCCAAGCTCGCAGGCCAGTACGAAGACTACCTGTTCGTTGCACTGAAGTCGTACAAAACCGAGGGCAATGCACTCGTGGGCCGCAATCATCCGTCCATGGTGGGCTTTGCCAAGCAGTTGAGCAACAAAGAGATGCGTGACATCTCCGCCTATATCGCCAAGCTGCCTGGTGACATGAAGACGATTCAGGAGCCCAAGTTTCGCATTGGCGCTGGTAAATAGGTCATCGCCTTGATCTCTGTCACGGCCGTCGGCCCTCGCCGGCGGCCTTTTACTTTATGGGGTATATGCTTGTCACTGCTCTATGAAAATGCAGTGATGGCATGAAACTCATTGGAGTATAGTAGTCTGCATGCCTGCAATGAGACGATCAAACCAGCGCCTTGCGGCGTATGCAGTCGATGTAGGCTGCGCCGTCGGGCGGCTTGCCTTCACGCTGACTCGTCCACAACATCTCACCCAGGCAGTCCATCATGGCATGGTGCGCCTCGTGCTCACCGCGCAGCGCAGCGAGTAACTCAAACGCCTGCTTGATCCCCGGCGGCTGGTCGATACTGACCTGCTCGCTGATGGACAAATGCATGGACAAATGCAAGAACGGATTCACACGGCCGCGATCGATCGAGTAGTCAGCCGCGAGCGCGGACTCGACATCGGCCAACTCGTCGTGATACTCCGGGTGCTGTGTGATCCACTGCGCTGCGATGCGCTCCAGCGGCGTAAGCGGAATCTTCGGCTCGACCATGGTGACAGCGCTGCTGCGCATCTTGGCAAACGTGCTGCAAAAGAAGCGCCGTACATCGTGCTGGCTGGGTTCGAACATGCGTGTATTTTCGCTTGAATGAAGGTTGGGGCTATCCGCAGTGGATTGATCTGCGCAGGCTGTCACAATCAGGCGTATGCAAAGCATCTGGGTAATCAACGGGCCAAATCTCAACCTGCTGGGGCTGCGCGAACCTGCCATCTACGGCTCGCAAACGCTGGCCGATGTGGAGCAGTTGTG
The DNA here is from genome assembly GCA_964432095.1 of uncultured Burkholderiaceae bacterium. Taxonomy (GTDB): domain Bacteria; phylum Pseudomonadota; class Gammaproteobacteria; order Burkholderiales; family Burkholderiaceae_C; genus CAYSMM01. The sequence continues at coordinate 7,070 of CAYSMM010000096.1, forward strand.
CCGCGACACCAGCCAGCGCCTGGGCCTAGGTTGCGAATGCAAGCAAAGCAATCACGAAGGCGTGCTCATCGACTGGCTGCAAGATGCCGGTGCACGCGAGCGCGCAGGCACGTTGCTGGGCGTAGTGCTCAACGCAGGCGCGTACACGCATACGTCGATAGCGCTGCATGATGCGATCAAGGGTTCGGGCCTCACGGTTGTCGAGGTGCACATCAGCGACATTCATGCGCGTGAGCCGTTTCGCCATCACTCCTACATCACTGCGGTGGCGCGCCAGGTCATCATCGGCCAGGGTGTGCAGGGGTATGCGTTGGCGATTCAGGCGCTGGCGGAGTTCAAAGCATGATCAGCAAGATTGCTGCGAGTGCTGGCGAAGCACTGGCCGACGTGCCCGACGGCGCAACCGTGATGATCGGTGGCTTTGGTACCGCGGGCATTCCCATGGAGCTGATCGAGGCGCTGATCGCGCAGGGCGCTGCGCGCCTGACCGTCATCAACAACAACGCGGGCAATGGCGACACGGGCCTTGACGCATTGCTCAAGTCAGGCCGGGTACGCACGATGGAGAGAAGCATCCCACGCCAGGCCGACAGCCATGTGTTCGATGCGCTTTACCGCTCAGGCAACGTAGAGCTTGAACTGGTGCCACAAGGCACGCTGGCCGAGCGCATTCGTGCCGCAGGTGCGGGCATCGGCGCGTTCTACACGCCCACTGCTTATGGCACGGCGCTCGCTGAGGGCAAGGAGACGCGGCAGATCAACGGCCGCGGGCATGTGCTGGAGTATGCGCTGCACGCTGACTATGCGCTGATTCGCGCCGAGGCCGCTGACCGTTGGGGTAATCTCACATACCGCAAGGCGGCGCGCAACTTTGGCCCCATCATGGCCATGGCTGCGCGTACGACAGTGGCCACCGTGCATGAGTTGCTGCCCACTGGCGCTATGAATCCCGAGGCAGTGGTCACACCCGGCATTTTTGTGCATCGATTGGTGCAAGTTGAGCGCCGCAACACGCAGGCCGGTGGCCTGAAGGCAGCATAGAGGCCGCATGATGGGCTGGACCAAAGATCAAATGGCAGCACGCGTGGCCGCGGACATTCACGACGGGGCTTATGTCAATCTCGGCATTGGCCTGCCAACGCGGGTGGCCAATCACATACCTGCCGGCCGCGAGGTGATATTGCACAGCGAGAACGGAATTCTCGGCATGGGGCCTGCGCCTGCGCCGGGCCACGAGGACTACGACCTCATCAACGCGGGCAAGCAACCCGTTACCTTGCTGGCTGGCGGCGCCTACTTTCACCATGCTGATAGTTTTGCCATGATCCGCGGCGGCCATATCGACGTGTGTGT
>CAYSMM010000097.1:0-8391 GCA_964432095.1 uncultured Burkholderiaceae bacterium
TTTCCGCCGTCACGTACTTGTTCGACGATTCCGACGGTGGCTTCGTCAACCGCGACACGTTTTCGCCGCAGGAGCGTGTGCTGATTCAGCCGGGTGATTTGCACTGGACGCAAGCGGGCAGTGGCATGATGCATGAAGAGGTGCCGATCACGCCGGGTAAAGCGGCACATGGCTTGCAGATGTTCGTGAACTCCGCCGCCGCCCACAAACGTACCGCGCCTGAGGCGTTTCACGTCAACGCAGCCGACATGCCTGTCGTGGGCACCAAGGGTGCGCGTGTGAAGGTGGTGCTAGGCGAATACGAAGGCGCAGCAAACCTCATCAGCGCACACACACCCATCCGGCTGCTTGATGTTCACCTGGACGCAGGCGCGTCACTTGCAGTAGGGACGCCTGAAAGCCATAATGCATTTGCGTTGATAGTCAATGGAGTACTTATTATAAACCAAGACTATATAGTCAGTAACCATACTGTACTCTATGAAGTAATTCATCTTTCAGACCAGCAAACGCAGATTGTGCTCAATGCAGGTGAGCAGGCAACGCATGTGGTGCTGATCTCGGGCGCACCACTTGCCGAGCCGCTGTTTCAAAAAGGGCCTTTCATCGGCAACGTGGCATCAGACGTGACCGAGATGATCCGCCGTTTTCAGTCGGGCCATATGGGCCAACTTGCGCCCACTGACCCCATATGACCATATGAAAAAGTTACCGGCAAGGCTCACGCCTCTCGTCACCACGTTCTGGCTGTCGATGTTGCTCAGCCTCTTGATGAGTGGCGTCATCACATGGGTGAATACCGGCATTTCTGGTGCATTCCTGACGCGATGGCTGCAGGCCTGGACCGTTGCATGGCCAGTAGCATTCGTGGTCGCGCTCTTCATTCGCCCAGCAGTGGCGGCACTCGTTCGTGCCACGGTGGAGCAGCCCTCAAACCTGCACAAGTTTTAGATCTCAATCTCAACCACAAGGAGAAGCCAAATGGCAAAAGCCGTCGTCGTATTTCACTCGGGTTATGGCCACACCAAACGCATGGCAGAGTCGGTCGCCTCGGGTGCGGGTGCTGAGTTGCTGCCAATCGATGCCGAAGGCAATTTGCCCGATGGCGGCTGGGACAAGCTAGCAGCAGCCGACACCATCATCATGGGCAGCCCCACTTACATGGGCGGGCCGAGTTGGCAGTTCAAGAAGTTCGCCGATGCTTCCTCGAAAGTGTGGTTCACCATGGGCTGGAAAGACAAAGTGTTCGGCGGGTTTACCAACAGCGCATCCATGAATGGCGACAAGTTCTCCACGATCCAGTACCTGTTCACGCTAGCCATGCAGCACGGCGGCGTATGGGTGGGCACAGGCATGATGCCGGCAAGCATGAAGTCCTCAACTCGCAACGACGTGAACTACATCGCCAGCTTTGGCGGTGCAATGGCCACGACTCCGGCCGACGCCTCGGTTGATGAAATGCTGCCCGGCGATCTGGAAACAGCCCGTCTGTTCGGCAAGCGAGTGGCTGATTACGCCACCAAGACGCGCGGCTGAGCTCATGAGCATCCATGCACATCTTGCACGGCCATCAGGTGGACTTGCAAGCCTCACTACGCTGAGCAATGGCCGTCACACCTGGAAGGCAGACGTTGGGCCGGCATCCGGCGGCAGCGATGCTGCTCCAGACCCGCATGACTTGCTCGACTCGGCGCTCGCGGCCTGCACCGTGTTGACGCTTGAGCTTTACGTGCGGCGCAAGGGTTTTGCGGTGACGGCGATCCGCGTGACGGTGGAGCATGAAGAGAGCAAAGCAGCAGATGGCCGCACGCACTATGTGTTGAAGCGCAGCATTCAGATCGACGGCGACGTGAGCGCAGAAGAAAAGCAGCGCATGTTGGTGATCGCCGAGAAATGCCCCATTCATCGCGTACTCGAGGGTGAGATCAAGATTCAAAGCGCACTGGTCTAAAGCTTGATTGCAGCGCTGCGCAGCGCGGCGTAACATCTTCTCCACATAACAATTCAGAGTTAGAGGAGTCATCATGCCCACTGCCAAAGCATTGCCCAAAGCACCACATAAAGCAGCCGCTGTCAAAGCCACGAAGCCTAAGAAGCCTCGAGTCAAGGCGCAGCGCATCGTTGTGCTGGTCGGCACACGTAAGGGTGCCTTCATTCTCAAAAGCGACGGCGCACGCAAAACGTGGCAGACGCACGGCCCGTTGTTTTTGGGCGAGGTCATCAATCACATTCAGCTTGACCCGCGCAACAGCAAGACGCTGCTGTGCACAACGAAGGCCGGGCACCTGGGCCCAACGCTGCGCCGCTCGCTGGACGGAGGCAAAACCTGGAAGGAGGCGAGTAGGCCCCCAGCCTTCCCCAAAGTAGCCGAAGGGCAAGATGGCGAGGCGGTTGAACACGTATTCTGGCTGGCGCCGGGCCATGCGAGTGAGCCAGGGGTATGGTATGCGGGTATCACGCCAAGTGCATTATTCATCAGCCAGGATTCGGGTGATACCTGGCAGAGTGTCGAAGGTTTCAATACGCACCCTGACCGCATCAAGTGGATCGGCGGCGCACATCATGCTGGGCCTAAGCGCCGGGGGTGTGTTCGAGACGTTTGACAAGGGTGCAAGCTGGCACCCGCTCAATGCCGGATGCGAGCTACCCGGCGGGCCAGACCCCGATGCGCCTTATGGCCACGATCCGCACTGCATGCGCATGCACCCGCTCAATAATCAGCGTGTGGTGCAGCAAAACCATTGCGGTATCTACGTGCTGGATGTGCCTTCAAAGCGCTGGAACCGCGTTGGCTTGAAGATGCCCAAGGCAGTGGGAGACATCGGCTTTCCCATGGTATTGCACCCCCACAACACCGAGGCGTTCTGGGTATTCCCCATGGACGGCTCGACGGTGTGGCCGCGCACGGCGCTCAAGGGTAAGCCTGCGGTGTACGGCACCGTGAACTGCGGCAAGACCTGGCAACGCATGGATGACGGCCTGCCGCAGGAGCAAGCGTGGTGGACAGTCAAGCGCCAGGCCATGAGTGCCGATCAATGCGCCGTGCCGGGACTGTACTTCGGCACCACCAGCGGCGAGGTTTGGGCCAGCAGTAACGAGGGCCGCAAGTGGAAATGCATCGCGCGGCATCTGCCGCACATCTACTCCATCGAGGCGCACACATTGTGAAGGTGATCATTCCCAGCCCGCTGGAGGAGTACACCCGCAAGCGCGAGGTCAGCGCGCACGGCGCCACGCTTGACGCCGTGCTGCGCGACCTTGACCGTCAGTACCCCGGTATCCGCTTTCGCATGATCGACGAGCAAGACCGCATCCGCGCGCACATGAAAATGTTCGTCAACAAGGAGCTTGCGGCTACGGTACACAAGCCGGTGAATGACAGCGACGTGTTGTTGATCGTTGCGGCGCTGTCGGGCGGCTGATTCAGCAAGTGCCGGGTGGGTGGTCCTTGAACCATTGCGCGATGTCGGGCATCGCGGGCTCGAAGCCGCCAGGCACAGAGAAGTTCAATAGGCCGGCCCGCGCATCACTGCGGTTTTCAAAGTCATGCGTCACTCCGCCGGGCACCAGCACAAACGAGCCTGCTTGCAGGTGCTGCCAGGTCTGATTGATCAAAAAACTCATGGTACCTTCGATCACGTAGAAGATGTCGTCCTCGGGGTGTGAATGTGCACCAGGCCCTGTTGTATGGGCTTCAAGCCACCATTCCGAGATAGAGTAACGTCCAGCGCCTTCGTTGCCGTCAGCCTTGAACAGTGCCGAGATTCGGCCCATGGGGTAGGCGCGGCCACCGCCTGGATTCAGCACGATGGGAGATCGGAGTTCAGATGCAGTAGGTGTCATGTGCGCCTCTCTGGCTATGCCCTTGATGCGGCCGATGCTCTCACAAGTTTGGCGATGCTGCAAAAATCGCTCGCTAGGCTTGTACGAGGCCAGCGTTGGGCTTGAGTTCTGAGTCCAGCGATTCGCGCTCGTCAAACACGAAGCAGGTACCGGTGTAGTGCGCTTGGCCGACTTCTTCAAAGTATTTCAGAATGCCGCCGTCGAGTTGATACACATGACTCATGCCCAGTTCCTGCATGTATAGCGCCGCTTTCTCGCAGCGAATGCCGCCGGTGCAGAACGTCACCACGGTTTTGCCGGCCCAGTCGTTGCGATGATCGGCAATCGCAGCGGGGAATTCCGTGAACTTGCGAATGCCAAATTGCTGCGTGCCGTTAAACGTGCCGTAGCTCACTTCAAAGGCGTTGCGCGTGTCCAGCGTTACCACTTCGCGGCCTTCATCGTCGCAGCCGGCGTCAAGCCAGCGCTTGAGTGTTGCAGGCTGTACCGCTGCAGCGCGCGCAACGGCTGGTTTGATCTGCGGATGGTTCATACGGATGATCTCGCGCTTGATCTTCACCAGCAGCTTCTTGAATGGAATCGTGCCGGATTCACTGAACCTGCAGGGCATGCCGGTAAAGCGCGCCTCAGCCAGCAATTCGTCCATAAAACCCCGCAATGCAACAGGCTCGCCGGCCAGAAACAGGTTGATGCCTTCCTCGGCCAGCAGCACGGTGCCCTTGAGTTGGGCCTGGCTGGCACGCGCGTGCAGGCGCTCGCGTAGTTCTGGCAGGGTGGCTAGCGGGACAAATTTGTACGCGGCAACATTCAACACACGGTTCATGCCGTGATTTTAGAGAAGCGCGGCGTTTGAATCCACTTGCAGCCGGCGCCCGTATGCGAGATAACCGGGGCTCCAACTTCGGGATGTTTCGCGACATGGGAGACAAAACGATGACAGGCTTGCAGCAAGGGTCAGGGTCCGCAGCGCTATCGGTGCAGCCCGTATTGCCGTGGCAGACCGCGGGGCTGGCACGCTCCGATACGCATGAGGCTGCAGCAGCCGACGCGATACTGCCGCTGTTTCAGGCATGGTGCAGCACCGCGGCGGGGCACGAGGCTGACCGCGCATTTGCAGTGTTCTATGAGGCCACGGTGGACCACGTTTACGCGGTTGCGCGGCGCTTTACGCGTGACGAGCATGCGGCGGAGGAGGTGGCCGAGGAGGTGTATCTCCAGGCCTGGCGCGATGGCAAACGCTACGATCCTGCACGCGGCACAGTGATGGCCTGGCTGCTGATCATGGCTCGTACACGGGCGTTGGACTGGTATCGCCGCCAGCAAGCGTCGCCGGTAGAGTACCGCGACGAGGTGGAGTACGAGACCGATGCCGCTGCGCAAGACCCGCTCGACATGCTGGCCACCACTGACGCGCATAGCGTGGTGCACGACGCATTGCTGCAGCTCAAGGGCTCGGCGCGGCAAATGGTGGCGCTGGCCTTCATGCGAGGGCTGACTCACAGCGAGATTGCCGATATCACGCAGCAGCCGCTAGGTACGGTTAAAACCGTGATCCGCCGTGCCATGAAGGAAATGCGCAACTACATGCAACAACATGCGCCGCAGATTGCGCAGCAGTTTTTGAGCGCTGGCGTAATAGCACAGATGAATGGTGAGGACGCTGATGAAACCCTCTGATAAAACCGCACACACCGGCACCGACGCGCTGCCTGAGGACATGACGATGATGCTGACGAGTTTTTCGCAAACACACGTGCTGAGTGAGCCGCGGCGCAGCGCGCTGCGCGGGCGAATCAGCGCACGTATCGCATCTATCACACAGCAAGAGCAGCACACGCCAACACCGCTAGACCAAAGCGGCGCCGCTGCGCAGTTCATCAGCGTGATGCGCGGCGACGGCTGGAGGCGCCTTCACGACAAAGCGCAGATAAAGCTGCTGTTTGACGATGGCGAAATGTTCGCCTGGCTGCTTAAGCTCGATGCCGGCGGCATGCTGCCAGCGCATTCGCACAAAGACGGCGCAGAAGAGTGCATGGTGCTGGAAGGCAGCATTGTGCTCAATGGCCAAACTTACCGCGCTGGCGACTATCAATACGCACTGCAAGGCACTCGGCATGAGCCGGTCGTCAGCGAAGAGGGCTGCCTGGTGTACTTGCGCTCGCCCTCATCCAAGAAAGCGGAACTCATGGCTGCCTGTGCTTGACGAGCAAAGGCGGCGTTAGCCTCGTTTGAGCAAGTAGATAAATCAGTGTATTTTATTAATACTGCTGTTTGTATAATGCCGTTACTGCACGTCCGGTGAGCAGTAGCTTTTGTATAGAATACACAGTATATAACTGATTACGCAGTTAATTCTGATCGCTCACGCTGTCTATGAGCATTGCTCTCCAGCGCGCCACCTGCGCGCGCACCTGCGCGGGGGCGGTGCCGCCGATCGTGTTACGCGCATTCACGCTGCCCTCGAGCGACAGCACTTCAGATACATCGGCATCAATGGTGGCGTGATAGCGCCGCAGTTGCTCGAGGCTCAGCTCGCTTAAGTCTTTGCCCAGTGCTATGCAGTCCTTCACGGCATGCGCCACGACTTCATGCGCGTCCCGAAACGGCAGACCCTTTTTCACCAGGTAGTCGGCTAGATCGGTCGCCGTGGCAAAACCCTTGAGCGCGGCAGCGCGCATGGCGTCTTTCTTCACGGTGATGCCCGTCATCATCTCGGCAAATATCGTCAGAGTGTCAATCAGCGTTTCGGCAGTGTCGAACAGCGGCTCTTTGTCCTCTTGATTGTCTTTGTTATAGGTGAGCGACTGGCCTTTCATGAGTGTGAGCAAACCCATCAGGTGGCCATATACGCGGCCGGTTTTGCCGCGCGCAAGCTCCGCCGCATCAGGGTTTTTCTTCTGCGGCATGATGGAACTGCCGGTGCAAAAGCGGTCTGCAATATCGATGAACCCGAAGCTAGGGCTCATCCACAGCACCAGTTCCTCGGACAAGCGTGATACATGCATCATCACCAGCGATGCGGCTGAACAAAATTCAATCGCATAGTCACGGTCACTGACTGCGTCCAGCGAGTTCTGGCACACCGCCTCAAAGCCCAGCGCTCTGGCCACATGTTCACGGTCTAGCGGGAAACTGGTACCGGCCAGGGCAGCGGCGCCCAGTGGCAGGCGATTGACGCGCTTGCGCACATCGGTCATGCGCTCCACATCGCGGCCAAACATTTCGACATACGCCAGCATGTGATGGCCAAAGGTCACGGGCTGTGCCACCTGTAAATGTGTGAAGCCGGGCAGGATCACGTCTGCATGCTCGTCGGCCAAAGCTACCAGCGAGCGCTGGAGCGCCTTGAGCTTGAGAGCGATGGCGTCGATTGCGGTGCGCGTCCACAGCCGCACATCGGTGGCCACCTGGTCATTGCGCGAGCGGCCCGTATGCAGCCGCTTGCCTGCATCGCCCACCAGCGTCACCAGCCGCGCCTCGATGTTGAGGTGTACGTCTTCGAGATCGAGCTTCCACTCGAATGTACCGGCTACTATCTCGCTGCGGATTTGCTGCATGCCGCGTTGAATGTCTGCCAGCTCCTGGGCGCTGATCACGCCTTGCGCAGCGAGCATTGCAGCATGCGCGAGCGAGCCTTCGATATCGTGTAGTGCCATACGCTTGTCGAAGTTCACGCTGGCCGTGTAGCGCTTCACGAGCTCGCTCATCGGCTCAGAGAAGCGTGCGCTCCAGGCCTCGGCCTTGCGTTGAAACTGGCTGTCTGTGTTGTTGGATTTACCGTTGCTCATAACAACCGATTGTATTGATACCGGCGGGTTTGTTATCGTTGCGTCATGTCTTGGGTTGAAACCACCACCTTAGCTGCGCAGCGGCTTGCGCTGTCTCCCTCGCCGAGCTGGATGGCGCCGGTGGATTGGTGCTCTGCTCCGGTGGTGCTGCGCAGCCTGATGTGGGTCAACGGCGTGGCCTTCATCATCATGCTGGCGCATGCGGCCGTGTGGGGCGTGGAGTGGCGGCAGATGGCCTTGCTCGCAGCGCTGGTGCAGCCGGCACTGCTGCTATGGCTGGTGTTGAGTTGTGCATTCAAGCGCCCCGTGGCCAAGCTGCGCAGCGTGTTTCAGTACACAGTTGTGCTGTCGTTTGCGGCCTTAGCTGCGTGGTTTGCATGGTTCGTGGCTTACAGCGTACTGCCACTGGACGCTCGCGTGGCCAGCCCATGGGTCGTCGTACTGATTGCGATGTTCACAGTCGCGCCGCTGTTTCACTACCTGCTGCTGAGACAGCGAGCCGCGGTGCCGCGCACGCAGCAGGCGCATCTGGCTGATCTTGAGCAACGAATTCGACCGCACTTTTTGTTCAATAGTCTCAATGCGGTCAGTGCGTTAATCACCATTGACCCGCGCAAGGCGGAGGAGGCGCTGGACGATTTGTCGGAGCTGTACCGCATGCTTACGCGCCGTCCTTCCGGGCTGTTGCCATTGAGCGATGAAGTAGAGCTTGCGCGCCGCTACCTTGCGGTGGAAAAGGTGCGCTTTGGCGACCGCATGC
>CAYSMM010000098.1:0-8280 GCA_964432095.1 uncultured Burkholderiaceae bacterium
CTTCAGCGGTAATTGCAAGCAGTACTGGCTCTGCAGGCGCTGCAAGTTTCGCGTGGGCTTGGCCTGCTATAAGCTTATGTATCTACGGCCTTCGCACAGAGCAGCCACCATGACAGTGATCACCAACATTGAAGATTTACGCACGCTCGCCAAGCGCCGCGTGCCGCGCATGTTCTACGACTACGCCGACAGCGGCAGTTGGACGGAGAGCACCTACCGCGCCAATGTCGAGGACTTTGCAAAGTACAAGCTTCGCCAGCGCGTGGCGGTGAACATGGAAGGCCGCAGCACGCGCACGCAGATGGTGGGCATAGACGTGGCCATGCCGGTGGCGATTGCGCCTACGGGCCTCACGGGCATGCAGCATGCCGATGGAGAAATTCTCGCAGCACGTGCCGCGCACAAGTTCGGCGTACCGTTCACGCTGTCCACCATGAGCATTTGCTCAATTGAAGATGTAGCCGCGGCCAACCCCGGCTTTGCGTTCTGGTTTCAGTTGTATGTGATGAAAGATCGTGGCTTCATCGAGCGGCTGATCGACCGTGCCAAGTCCGCGGGCTGTGGCGCGCTGGTGCTGACGCTGGATCTGCAAATTCTCGGCCAGCGCCATAAAGACTTGAAGAATGGCCTGTCCGCACCGCCCAAACTGACGCTTGCCAACATTCTGAACATGATGACCAAGCCGCGCTGGTGCCTGGGTATGCTGGGCACTAATCGGCGGCAGTTCGGCAACATCGTGGGGCATGTGAGCGGCGTGGCCGATATGTCGTCGCTCAGCGCGTGGACGGCACAACAGTTTGACCCGGCGCTCAACTGGGGTGACGTGGAATGGATCAAAACGCGCTGGGGAGGCAAGCTCATCCTGAAGGGCATCCTCGACGAGCAGGATGCGCGGCTTGCCGTGAGCTCGGGCGCCGACGCGTTGATCGTCAGCAACCATGGAGGCCGCCAGCTTGACGGCGCGATCTCCTCCATCCGCGCATTGCCGCGCATCGTCAGCGCAGTGGGCAAGGATATTGAAGTGCACATGGACGGCGGCATTCGCAGCGGGCAAGACGTGCTCAAGGCCGTGGCTCTGGGGGCCAAAGGGGTCTACATCGGCCGGCCGTTTCTTTACGGCCTGGGTGCGATGGGTGAAGCGGGAGTCACACGCTGCCTGGAGATCATGCACAAAGAGCTGGACATCACCATGGCATTCACCGGCCACACGCACATCAACACGGTAGATTCATCCATCCTGCTCGATGAGCATGGTGAAGCCTATACATCACACAGTAAATAGCCATTACTGCTATCCCTTAGAGCAGTAAAGGCATATTACACAGTGAAGTATAGAACAACTGAATCCCGGTCAAGCATAGATGGAGAGTTCGGTTGTGACGAGTCACGCACGCAGCAGGTTACTTCTTCACGATCTCCACTCGCCGGTTTTTGGCGCGGCCTTCCTCGCTGCGGTTATCGGCAATCGGCTTTTCCTGCCCGAAGCCCGCAGCACTTAAACGCACTGCCGGCACGCCTTGCGCTACCAGCGCATTCATCACGCTCTTGGCGCGGTTTTCACTCAGTGTTTTGTTGGTGGCTGCCTGGCCTACGTTGTCGGTATGGCCCTCAATACTCACCTTCATGTTGGGCGACGCTTTGAGCGCCTTCACCACCTCGGCCAGCGTGGGTTGCGCGTCGGGTTTGATGTCCCACTTGTTGGTGTCGAAGTTGATATACAGCGTGATGAAACCCTTGGCGTTCAACTCGTCCAGCAGCTTGTTGGCCGTCACTACCTGCTGCATGGCCGCACGCTCCACGAAGTGCAGCAAATAGCTTTGCGTGGGTGCAGAGAAGATACCGGGCTCCACGCGCACGAACACCTCTTTGCCACTCACCACCGCTTTAAGCGTGGTTTCGCCGCCATCGGTGTCGCGCGGCAGCCGCTCGTAAATCACCTCGCCGCCAATGCTCTTGATGGCGTTTTGATAGTTGCGGATGAGTTGCAGCGGGCTTGGCTGCTTGTCGGCGATGTTGTGAAAGTACACGATGCGGGTTGCATCGCCTTCGATACGCTCTCGCCTCGGGTTACCGTCTGCATTGGTGCCCGTGGCAATTTCGACCGCGTCAAAGTTCTTTTTGTACTCGACGATACGCGAATCCGGGAAGCGCGTGAGCATGGGGTGGTCTTTGCTGCCGCGTTCGTCTTGCGCTTTTTGCGCGAGGGCGGGCGCGGCAGTCACGGCCAGCAGGCCCATTGAGCCCACCAAGGCAAAACTCATCAAGCGATTCATCAAGCAAATTGAAAGCATGGTGACACTCCCTCCATCTAGGTTTGCAATGCCTGAAATTTAAGTAGTGCGGTGCAGCTGCGCAAGCGGGTCAGTACGCATCATTGCGGGCTCATAATCAGTCAGTCTGTCAGGCATGCCCTGTCAACCACAGTGCATAGTCTTCGCGGCCATTCTCGCGTGCACGGGCAACTGCAGCGCGCCAGTCATACGCCACTGCACATTGCAGCACGGTAAAGCCGTGCGCGGTTTGCTCGACGATGCAGTAGCGCGCATGCGGGCTTCGAGTTTGTATTTTGTGAAAGCCCTGCCATTCATCGTCGTAAGCGGGCACGCCCACGCTGCCAGGGTTGACGATGAGCGGCCCGCCGTCGAGTTGCAGCATACGTGGCATGTGGGTGTGGCCGCAGAGGATTACCTGCGCTTGCACCTCACCCGCGCGTGTGCGTACCTCTGCAGGCGTGGCCGCGCGGCACCCGTCTGGCGCATGAGCATCGACTGATTCCAGAAAGTAGTGATGGTCAGACGTGGGCGTGCCATGGCACAGGAACACTGCATCGCTCAGGCGCAGGGTGTTGGGCAGCGCCGCCAGCCACGCGCGTTGCTCAGCCGTGGTGTGCAGGTAGCCATACTCGTCGCTCTCGCATGAGTTGGGGTTCAAGGCCTTCGCGGCGCAAGCCAGTAACTGCCGCTCATGGTTGCCTTTGATCGTTGGCAGCCCAAGTGCCATCAAGCGCTCGGCCGTCTCGCGCGGCCATAGCGGACCACTCAAGATGTCGCCGAGGTTGACGACGGTATCCACGCCGCGCTGCGCGATGTCAGCCAGCACCGCGTTGAGCGCGGGCAGGTTGCCGTGAATGTCGGAGAGGGCAGCGATGCGTTGCGGCATTGACATGGGCTTATTATTCAGCCGCTCGTATGCACAATAAATGGTTTGATACTAATAAATGTATAAGCCGTTTGCTGCACATAAATAAAGCAGTAAATGCTGTATAGATAGTAGACTATTATCGAAAATAGTCGAAATCAATAGAGCGCCGGCCACTTCAGCCTCGCGCAAATGCGCTCGTAGTCGGCGCGCAGCGTGGTGCTGTTGGTGCTGGGCATGTTGAGCGTGGCCCAGCGGTGGCTGCCCAGCCATTTGATGTCACGCTTCAAGGCGTCGCCCGACTTGGGGTAGCACTTCAGCCGTGCCTCGGGGTATTCGCGTGCAAGCCAGTCGATGTCGGCTTGCGTGGGCAAACGCGGGCACGAGGTGCCGTCGAAGCTGCGCCACACAAAGCTGGCGGCTGCGCCAAAGCGGGCCGGTTTTCGGCGATGAGGAACATCTTCGTTGCACGCCATCTTGAACGCCAACTCGTACACATCGATGCCCTCACACCAGCGGTAGAACTCGGCGAGTTGCGCGGCCATGCGCGGGTTCACCTCGATGAGTTTCAGCTCACCCGTCTTAGGGTTGATGAAGAATTCGAGATTGAAAAAACCGTGCTCAAAGCCGTAAGCGCGCATCACATCGAGTGCGGTTGCCTCGACCTGGCTGCGCCAGCAAGCTGCGTATTTGCTGGGATACTCGAAGCGCAAAAAGCTGTAAGCGCCGTTACTGGGGTGGGGGTACATGACCTCGTCGCCAATGCCGAGGATGTGCATCTGCCCGCCGCAGGCGTATCCGTCCACATTGATCTGCAGGCCTTTGAGCGGTGTTTCCAGCACCACGTTGTGCGAGTTGATCGCATGGCTGCCGCGCTGCTTATGCACCTGGTTGAAAGGCACCAGTAACCGCTTGATGATGTGCTTTTCCCAAGGACGAAATTTCAGATGAGCGCGCAACTCGCGTGCGTTGGTCACCTCGCGCGCCAGCACGCTGAAGGTGGCCTTGAGCGGCTTCACGTACAGCGGGTAGGGTAGCTTTTGCGCGTCTTGCAGCGAAATGTCATAAGGCACCGCGCCATACCAGTCGGGTAGCAAGTGCGGCAGCTTATCCCGCAAGGCATCGCGCGCCGCGAGTTTGTGTTGACACAGCAAAATCGTCTCGACCCTGGTGCCGGGCAGTCCAAGCCGCTCGGCCAGGAGCGCGGCGGCGAGTGCGCCAAACTGCTCGTTGGTCGACATCACCGCGTCGATACGGCCGCCGTACTTGCGCTCGAGCTTTTGCACAAAGCGGTGGATGTCAAACCACATCAACTGTGCATTGCTCGGAAAACTGAAGAGGTCAAATCCTTCGGTAAAGAACTCGTGCCGGCCGTGAGCAGTATGCTGAGCTGAATATCGATGCAGTAATTCGTCGTCCCAATCGCAGCCAAACAGCACTAGCACTTTTTTGGTGGCGCGTGCGGCCGGTGTACGTGCTCGCGCAGCCGGCAGGGTGAGCGTATCGGTGGCCTGCGTCAGCGTGCCCGCACCCGAGGCGGGCATGAAACCCGCGCTGTCACTGCGATATAACACCGAAGGGCTTTCGGGTGGAGTCATCGTTTTGTGTATTACTTGTTTGGGTATATAAGCATTACTGGTAGCTCTATGTGCGTAAAGCACCAAATACCTTTTCGAGTATCTTGCTTCCAGTGCCTGCCGGGTTCTGCCGGATGGTGCGTTCTTCCTCGCCTATCATGAGGAACAAACCGTCCAATGATTTTTGCGTCACGTAGTTTTCAATCTTTTGTGCGCCCTTCACTGGAACTTTGCCGATGAAGTCGTTGTACTGCCGCGCCAGGCCCACTTTGTCGGTCGTGCGCGTGACGATGGGCAGAAAGCGGCCAAACAGAGGCTGCTCGGTTTTGGTTTTGAAGAATTGCGTCACGGAAGTATCACCCCCCTTGATAATGTTCTTCGCGTCAGTCACCGTCATGCTTTTGACGGCGCCCACCAAAAGCGCTTTGGCCTCGGGTACGGCTGTTTCGGCGGCGCGGTTCATCGAGAGGTGTAGCTCGTCGATCTTCTTGCCTAGGCCGAGAGCTTTGCCGATTTTCGCGGCGTCTTGCAGCGCGCTGGGCAGGGGGATCTTGACTTTGGGGTTGTTCCAAAAGCCGTCCAGAATGCCGAGCTTGCCCACGGCGCTACCTGCGCCACGCTCCAGTGCCGTGCGCAGGCCCGCGATCGCGTCCTGGTTGCTCAACAAATCAAGTGCGCCGGCCTGCACCGCCTGCGCGTGCAGCAGGGCATAGCCTGTGAACCCATAGGCGCCGACTGCGGAACTACAATTCAGGAACTCTCTGCGCTTCATGTTGTCTGCCTTTGTAATGATGAAGATAGCACCTGAATTGTTAACTTCGCGTCGCGGTTTTGTCACCGGTGTGAGTACCGTGCTCGCCACAACACCGATCGCGCTTGCGCTGGGCGCGTGCTCGACTGCACGTGACACCGCGCCCGCCGCCGAGTACGCATTGCTCGACGGCAGCAAGGTGAGCACCGCGTCGCTCAAAGGCAAGGTATATATTGTCAATTTCTGGGCCACCAGTTGCGTGACTTGCGTCAAGGAGATGCCTGCGTTGATGGATACCTATCAACGCTTTTACGCACAGGGCTTCGATTTGGTTGCAGTGGCGATGAAGTATGACCCGCCGGCCTATGTAGCAAACTTTGCTGAGACGCGCAAACTGCCCTTCAAAGTAGCGCTCGACAACACCGGCGCCGTAGCGGCAGCCTTTTCGGAGGTGAAAGTCACGCCCACGAGCTACCTGATCGACAGGCAAGGGCGCATCGCCAAGCGCTGGGTGGGTGAGCCGGATTTCCAGCGCTTGCATGGTGAGATTGCCGGGCTATTGAAAGAGTCAGCTTAGGCGTCAGCCGATCAAAGCATCTTGGCGATGTCTGCCAGTTGCGACTCTTTGATGCCGCCAACATAGGTGTTGGTCACTTTGCCGTCTTTGCCGATCACCACGAACGTGGGCGTGCCCTTGATGCGGCCAAAGTTATGCTGCACATCCTTCACCCAAGCCATGGGCTGCTTGAGGCTGGGATTCTTGGCCAGAAACTCGGTCACTTCCTTGGTGCTGTCGTCAATCGACACGCTCACGAGCTTGAGCCCCTTGGCCTTGTTGGCGTCGTACCAGGTTTGCACCATGGGCATTTCTTTCACGCAGGTGGGGCACCAGGTGGCCCAGAACTGAACGACCGTCACATTGCCTTTGTTGTCGGCCACGTTGAATGCAGCGCCATCGAGCAGCTTGCCCGCGACCTTAGGCGCATCCTTGACGGCAGGGTCTAGGCTTTGCGCGCCGCTGCAGGCAGCCATGAAACCGACAATGAACAAGGCGAGTAGTTTTTTCAGCATTTCGAGTCCTACAAATAAATGGAACGTGTTGGCTTTGAGGCACTTCTGGCGCGAAGTTCCGGCCAGCGGCAAGTTAAAGCCAACTGACACCGCTGAGTAGCTACATGTGTGACATAGTCCTGATGATCGCTCATGACGGCTAGCAGTATGGCTACTACAGCCCTACATGCGAGCATACTTGCTGCGGGCTTCGCACAACAGCGCGGCCAGCTCGGCAAAGCCCGCCCCCGCATCGCTTTGGGTGACGTGGCTTGGGTGATGCCGCATCGCGGGCAAGTGCTTGCGGATGTTGGCCACGCCCACCGTGCGCGGAAAAAATTCGAACATCGCCTCGTCATTGGGCGCGTCGCCTACATATAACCAGCGGTGCTTGCTGTGCTCCAAATCAACGCCCCACAGTGTTTGCAGACAGCGCTTGGCCATGGGCAGCTTGTCGTAGCTGCCAGGCCAGGCGTTCAGGTGAATCGAACTTTGCCGCACAGTGAATGATGCTGCATGCAGTATACGCTTGATACTAGCTACATCTTCATCGCTTAGAGGAGTGATGTCCTCACAGTAATCAATGGCCAGATCACACAAGCGAAAGCATTGATCGCTTGCCAGTGCTGCGCCCGGCACGGCTTGCAACACGGCTTGCGCCACGGCCTGGCGCTGCGCAGCCTGCGCCTGGCGAGTCGGCGCGTCGTGCCAGAACTCGGTTTTCAGGTGGCGGCTGCCGTCGGCGCCGGTACTCATCCAGTAAGCCACCGCGCCACTTTCACCAATTGCTGCATCTACCGGCCACAGGCGTGCCGCATGCAAGGCCAGGCTGGCCGGCCCGCCCGTGATGGGCACCACCTTCAACCCCGAATCGCGCAACTGCTGCAACGCGTTGAACGCCTGCGGCGTGAGCTTGCCGCCCGTGGTGAGCGTGTCGTCAATGTCGGTGAGCACACCGTGCAGCTCCACAGCATGCGTAGCCAAGTCGGCAAGGGGTTTGTATGTTGGCATGTTATGCATGATGGGGTGACTCGGGGTGCGCACGCGACGCGACAATCGCTGCACCAATGATCAGCACTGCTGCGGTGGCGATGCTGGCCGACAGCGCCTGGCCACGTATGAGCAGCAGCAACACCGTAGATGCCAGCGGCGTGATGAACGACAGCACGCCAATCTTGCGCGGGTCACCCAGCTTCAGCGCCTTGTCCCACAAGAAGAACGCCGCGCCCATGGGCCCCAGGCCCAGCACGGCAATCAACACCATGTCTGGCCCGCCGAGCTGCGGCGTTGGCTCAAACGCAAAATGGCAAGCGATCGACAACGCACCGGACAACACGCAGAACATGCCGATGCCTGCCGTAGGGAAGGGTGGCACCCGCTTGGTGAGCAGCGAGTAGCTCGCCCACATGAAGGCTGCGCCAAAAGCCAATGCATAGCCCAGTGCCTGCGTACCCGTGCTTGCGGCAAACGCACTGGCCTCCATATGCCCACCCGTAATGGCAATCGCTGCGCCTGCAAAGCCCGCCAGCGCCGCCAGCACATGCACCGCATGCAAACGCACACCGCTTAGCAACACGGGCGCTAGCACCACGATCAACAACGGCCATAAATAGTTGACCAGGTTGGCCTGCACGGGCGGGGCAAGCCGCAGCGCCATGAACAGCAGAAAGTGATAACCAAACAAGCCGTAAACACCCAGCAGCAAAGTGCTGCGCGGCAGCCGCCACTGCGTCAAGTCAAACCGCGACAACGGCAGCGCAATCA
>CAYSMM010000099.1:0-8133 GCA_964432095.1 uncultured Burkholderiaceae bacterium
TGATTCGGCCTATATTGCTCGCGTGGCGCAGGGCACGCTCAGCGCCGCGGAGCAGCGCGAGATCGGCTTTCCCTGGAGCGAGGCGATGGCCGAGCGTGCCCGTCGCTCGGTTGGCGCCACGATCGTGGCCTGCCGTGCAGCACTGGCTTCACCGGGCGGTATTGCAGCCAATCTGGCAGGCGGCACGCACCATGCCTATGCGCACAAGGGCGCAGGGTTCTGCGTGTTCAACGATGCAGCCGTCGCGGCGCGGCTGATGCAGGCCGAGTGGCTGCGCGCGGGGCATGGCACGCTGCGTGTGGCGGTGGTGGACTGCGATGTCCACCAGGGCAATGGCACGGCCAGCATTTTTACCGGCGACGACACGGTGTTCACCGTGTCGCTGCACGGCGAGAAGAACTTTCCATTTCGCAAGGAGGCCAGCGACATCGATGTCGATCTGCCCGACGGCACCGGTGACGCGCAGTATCTGCTCGCGCTCGATGCCGCATTGCATGCGATGGAGCAGCGCTTTACGCCGCAACTGCTGATCTACCTGGCCGGCGCAGACCCGTATGAGCATGACCGCCTGGGCCGGCTCAAACTCACTGCGTCCGGGCTGCGTCAGCGCGACAGCGCGGTGCTGCACTGGGCGCGCGAGCGCGGGCTGCCGGTGGTCATCACCATGGCAGGCGGCTATTGCGAGCGCATCGAGGAAACCGTGAATATTCAGTTCAATACGCTGGCGCTGGCGTGCAGCCTCATTGCCGACAGCCTGGGCGCCGAAGTTCAACATCGCCAGGTTGAGACAGCGAGATAGCGGTGGCAATGCCCGAACCTCAAGCAACTCATGATGACGAATACTCCAATGACTAATAAGCGTTCACTGGACATCCTTAAAGCAGAAAGCTATGCATACACCACAGAGATATCAACTCGTTGGATGGACAATGATGCCTATGGACACATCAACAACGTGGTGTACTACAGCTTCTTCGATACCGCAGTCAACCGCATGCTGATCGAGCGCGGCGTGCTCGACATTCACCACGGCGCAGTAATCGGCCTGGTGGTGCAGACGCATTGCGACTACTTCAAGCCACTGGCGTTTCCGCAGACGGTGGTGGCAGGTGTGCGTGTGGCGCACTTGGGCAATAGCAGCGTGCGCTACGAGCTGGGTATTTTTGCGCGGGGCCAAAGCGAGCCCGCTGCGCAGGGGCACTTTGTGCATGTCTATGTCGATCGCGTCACGCACAAACCCGTGCCGCTGCCCACAGGTTTGCGCGACGTGCTGGCTGCTTTGACTTGATACTGATTGACACTCACCACAACCACTATGACGCAACAAGAAATAACCCAGGCCGTTGACGAAGCCATCACCTCGCGCCGCTCGGTGCGCGCGTTTCTGCCCACGCCCGTGCCCCGGCAAACCATCACCGATATTTTGCGTGTGGCCGCGCGTGCGCCCAGCGGCACCAACACCCAGCCCTGGAAGGTCTATGTGCTCACCGGTCAGTCGCGTCACGCGCTCAGCCGCAAGATCCTGGCGGCGTATCAAGACCCTGCCGAGGCCGCCCGGCACACCGAGGAGTACGCCTACTACCCGCGTGAATGGAAATCGCCCTACATCGATCGCCGCCGCAAGATCGGGTGGGATTTGTATGGCCTGCTCGGCATTGCGAAAACCGATAAGGCCCGGATGCAGCACCAGCATGGCCGCAACTTTGAGTTTTTCGACGCGCCGGTGGGGCTGATCTTCACCATCGACCGCATCATGGATCAAGGCAGTTGGCTGGACTATGGCATGTTCTTGCAAAACATCATGATTGCCGCGCGTGCCAGAGGGCTGGACACCTGCCCGCAGGCAGCCTTCACACAGTGGCACCGCATCATCCGCGAGCATCTGCAACTGCCCGACAATGAGATGGTGGTGTGCGGTATGTCGCTCGGCATCGAGGACAAGAGCAAGATCGAGAACACGCTGGTGACACAGCGCGAGCCAGTAGAGAATTTTGCGGTGTTCATGGAGTGAGCATGCGTGTCGCGTGGCCGCTTGTTCTGATGCTGATGCTGATGGGAGGGCCGGTGATGGCCGTCGATGTATTGTCACTTTGGGATTTTTCCCAGCCCGAGTTGAGCGAGCAGCGCTTTCGCGAGGCACTCAAACAGGTGAAGGGCGACGACGCGCTCACGCTGCAAACGCAGATTGCACGTACCTACGGCTTGCGCAAGCGCTTTGACGAGGCGCAGCGTGTACTCGATGAGATTAAACCGCTGCTTGCGCAGCACGGGCCCGAGCCCAACGCGCGCTGGCATTTGGAGTGGGGGCGCACGCTGGCGTCGGCGGCACATGGCAAAGCGTCGCAAACGCCGCAAGTGCAGCAGCAGGCGCGCGAGGCGTTCACGCAAGCGTTTGAGATCGCGCACAAGGCTGGCTTGGGCTATATCGCAGTGGATGCGCTACACATGATGAGCTTTACCACCGCAGATGCTGCGCAGCAACTGGGCTATGACTTGAAGGCTGTCGAGTACATGCAGTCGTCAACCGATCCCGAGGCGCGCAAGTGGGAAGGCAGCCTGCGCAATAACGTGGGCTGGTCTCTCAACAAAGCCGGGCGGTTTGAAGAGGCCGACAAGCAATTGCGTCTCGCGCTCGCGGCACGAGAACGCGAGGGCAAACCCGCACGCGTGCGTGTGGCTTGGTGGATGGTGGCGTGGAACCTGCGGCATATGTTGCGCATTGACGATGCGCTCGAGATTCAACTTCGTCTAGAAAGTGAGAATGCCGCCGTTGGTACGCCGGATGCGTTTGTGTTTGAGGAGTTGGCGCTGCTGTACGAGGCCAAGGGCGACAGCGCAAAAGCTGCGGAGTATCAAGCCAGGCGCCAAGCGCTGCAAAAACCTTGAGCAGTAACTAAACTCATCATCATGCAAGCCTTATCCATCATTGGCGAACAACTCATCAGCGAGGCTGCGCTTGCAGGCAAGCTGCAAAACCTGCCGCTGGATGGCGTACCGCTAGACCTGAGCGAGCATGACGGCGCATTGGCTGCAGAGTTGCGCAGCTTTTTGCGGCTGATCGAGAGGGTCGAGCGTGAAAGCCCCGCAGCTGCGGCCCGTGAGCGCGAGCGCCTGCGCGCGAGCTGGCGGTCTGCATTGCGATTGCGCAGCGGTGCAAGAGTCGCCACAAAATCTTGATACTGTAATTAGTTATAGCTGTAAATAATCAGCTAAAAACCAGGTAAGGCACATTACTCAAACGAGTAATATCAATAACTGATTTCTCATCCGTCGATGCTGTGCAATTTGGCGCATCTGGCGTGATGTCTGACGAGGTGTTGGTCGCGCGACCGGAGTAGCCGGCTTACGCATGCTGCAGGCGTAAGCCCTGTGTAGCACGGGTTCCTATAATCAGCTGGCCGATTTCGGCACATCCCTTATTTCCGCAACAAGAAAGGGCGCTCAGCAATGCGCTCGACTCGCATCGTGGCTCGTACTCATTTGCTCGTTTTACTGTCGTTCATGACCATGCCCGCTCATGCAGCAGGCGTTGACGGATCAAAGCTTTCGGCCTGGCTGGGGTTACCGTTTGCCGGGTTGCTGCTGTCTATCGCGTTGTTTCCGCTGCTTGCGCCCAAGGTGTGGCACCACCATTACGGAAAGATCGCCTTGGCTTGGGCAGTTGGATTACTGCTGCCGTTTGCGCTGATGTTCGGTTGGGGTGAGGCCCTGGCTTCAACCTGGCACGTCATTCTGGGCGAATACCTGCCGTTCATCATTCTCATCGGAACCTTGTTTGTCATCTCCGGGGGTATCTATATCCAAGGCAGTTTGCACGGATCGCCCGCACTCAACACCGGGATACTGGCTTTGGGTACGGTGCTGGCAAGCCTGATGGGCACAACCGGTGCGTCGATGCTGCTGATTCGCCCCCTGATACGCGCCAACGACAACCGCAGGCACCGGGTGCACACCATCGTCTTCTTCATCTTTCTGGTATCCAACATGGGCGGCGCGCTCACTCCGCTGGGCGATCCACCGCTGTTTCTGGGCTTTCTTAAAGGCGTGGATTTCACGTGGACATTGCGCTGGATGTGGCAGCCGATGTTGCTGATGTCGGTGGCGCTGCTCGTGATCTATTACCTGCTCGACCGCTACTACTTCTCGCAGCCAGACGAGTACGATCGCGCCGACCCTACACCAGACTCGCGCGTTGCGGTGATCGGCCGGCGCAACTTACTGCTGCTGGGCTGTGTGATTGCGCTGGTGCTGATGTCGGGTACCTGGAAGCCGGGCGTGGAGTACCGTTTGCTCGGCGAAACGTTACCGCTTCAAAGCCTGGTGCGCGACGCTGGTTTATTGGTGCTGGCAGGACTTTCGCTTGCCATCACACCGGGCAAGGCGCATGCAGGCAATGAGTTCAGCTGGGGCCCCGTCTTGGAAGTGGCCAAGTTGTTTGCGGCTATCTTCGTGACCATGTTCCCGGTGCTGGCGATCCTGCGTGCCGCAGAGGGCGGTGAGTTCGCCATCATCGCACGTCTGGTCTCGGCGCCCGACGGCTCACCCATTCCGTGGACGTACTTCTGGCTGTCTGGCGGCTTGTCGTCATTTCTCGATAACGCACCCACTTACCTGGTGTTCTTCAATCTCGCGGGAGGTAATCCGCAGGCGCTGATGACGACACATGCGCTGACTCTGCTGGCTATCAGTGCCGGCTCAGTATTCATGGGGGCAAACACATACATCGGTAATGCCCCCAACTTTATGGTCAAGGCGATTGCAGAGGATCGCGGCATCAAAATGCCCACGTTCTTTGGCTACATGCTGTGGTCTGTGGGCATACTCATTCCACTGTTCACGCTGCTGACGTGGGTGTTCTTCATTTAGCACCATGTCTGAGCGCCCTCGAATCCTCATTGCACGCCAAGTGTTCAGTGATGTCGTTGATCGGCTGCGCGAGTGCTTCGACGTGCAGACCAATGACAGCGACACGGTGTACAGCGCCGATGAGCTGCGTGCGCGCATGGCCGATAAGGACGGCGTATTCATCACCGCCAGCGAGAAGATCGACGCTGGGCTGATCGCTGCTTGCCCCAGGCTCAAGGCCATATGCCTCATGGCCGTGGGCTACAACGCGGTGGACGTGGCCGCATGCGCGGCGCGCGGCATCACGGTCACCAACACTCCGGACGTACTGACCGAAACCACTGCCGACTTCGGAATGGCATTACTGCTAGCCACCGCCAGGCGCGTGACGGAGAGCGAGCATTACCTTCGCGCCGGAAAGTGGACGAAGTGGAGCTATGACATGTTTGCCGGCGCCGAGGTGCACGGCAGCACGCTGGGCATCATCGGTATGGGCCGCATCGGGCAGGGCATAGCGCGACGCGCTCATCATGGATTTGGTATGAGGGTGGTGTATCACAACAGAGCCCGTTTGGATGAAGCAGACGAGGCTTTGTACTCTGCGCAGTACATGACTAAGGATGAATTACTACAAACTTCGGACCATGTGATGCTGGTGCTGCCTTACAGCGCGCAAAGCCACCACACCATTGCTGCGCGAGAGCTGGCATTGATGAAGCCTACAGCCACGCTTATCAACATTGCACGCGGCGGTATCGTTGATGATAGTGCGCTGGCCGAAGCGCTCAAGGCCAGGCGCATTGCAGCCGCGGGGCTAGACGTGTTTGAAGGCGAGCCGAAGCTGCACCCAGGCTTGCTGGATCTGCCCAATGTCGTGCTCACGCCGCACATCGCCAGCGCCAGTGTGCCCACTCGCCGTGCCATGGCCAATCTTGCCGCCGACAATCTGATCGCGGTGCTCAGCGGCCACCCTGCGCTGACGCCAGTGCGACAATAACAGCATGAATGAAACAGCTTTGCCGCTATTTGCGGTATTGGTGGCGGCGTTATGGCTGGTGGTGCTGAGCGTAGTGCTGTGGTGGGTCAAATCGTGGCTGAATAAACGGCCCTCTACCGATGAAGCACTGGCTCGTGCAGTGGAGCCGCTCCACCTCGCCAACGAGCGGCTTGAGCGCGAGCTGCGTAGCGCTATCGTCACTGCCTCTCAGGGAAACCGGCAAGACATGTTGGGTACCTTTTCCAGCTTTCAGCAAACCTTGCTGACGCAGCAAAGCGAAACCACACGTACGCAAAACGCCCAGCTTGATGCCGTGGCACAGCAGCTGCAACTACTGCAAAAAAATCTGGGCGACACGCTCACACAGCAACTCAAAACGCTGGCGGACAACAACGACAAGCGTCTGGCCGAAGTGCGCGCTACGGTCGATCAACGGCTGCGGGAGCTGCAAACCGACAACGAGAAAAAGCTCGAGCAGATGCGCCAGACGGTGGACGAGAAGTTACATGCCACGCTCGAGCAGCGCCTGGGCGAGAGTTTCAAGCAAGTGGCCGAGAGGCTGGAGCAGGTGCACAAGGGCTTAGGTGAGATGCAAACTCTGGCGCAAGGCGTAGGCGACCTCAAGCACTTGCTGACCAACGTCAAAACCCGCGGCATGTTTGGTGAGGCTCAGCTCGGCGCGTTGCTTGAGCAGGTGCTTTCGCCCGAGCAATATACAGCGCAGGTCGCTACAAAACCTGGTAGCCGTGAAGCGGTGGATTTCGCCGTCAAGCTGCCGGGCCGTAGCGACGATGGCGCACCGTGCTGGCTGCCAATTGATTCGAAGTTCCCAAGCGAAGACTACGAGCGACTGCTGGCTGCGCAAGAGCGTGCCGACCCCGTTGCGGCACAGGCCGCAGCCCATGCACTGGAGGCAAGCATCAAGCGTGAAGCCAAGTCGATTGCCGAGAAGTACATCGCGCCGCCGCACACCACGGACTTTGCAATTTTGTTTTTACCCACCGAGGGCCTGTATGCCGAGGCTTTACGCCGCGCTGGATTGATGGACAGTTTGCAGCGCGAGTACCGCATCACATTGGCCGGGCCTACCACGCTTTTGGCTATGCTCAACAGCTTGCAGATGGGCTTTCGCACGCTGGCGCTCGAAAAGCGGTCGAGTGAGGTGTGGCAGGTACTGGGTGCGGTGAAGAGCGAGTTCACCAAGTTTGGCGATGTGCTGGCGCGCGTGAAAGCTCAAACGCAAACCGTGCTCAATACGCTGGACCAGGCTGAGACTCGCACCCGCGCGATGACACGGCAGCTCAAGCAGGTCGAGGCTTTGCCCGGTGAGCAGGCGCAAAGCGTGCTGGGCCTGGGCGCGCTGAAAGACGAGCCGGATGACCGCTGAAGTACCGCGCCACAGCTACGGCACGGAGGTGAGCCCACGGCAATGGCTGTTGCCGCTGATTGCCAGTTACACCAGCATCCACGGCTGCATGGCTGGGGCGCGGCTCGCCGCACCGCTAGCAACCTTGCAGCTCGGTGGCAATGCATTTGAGGTAGGCCTGCTGCTCGCGCTGTTCTCGGTCGCTGCGGTGGTGCTGGCGTTTCCTTCGGGCCGCTTCGTTGACCGTAACGGTGTGCGCATTGCGCTGCGTATTTCTGCCGGGGCTGCATGCTTTGGCACGGCATGCGTGGCGATTCGTCCTTCACTGCTGACGCTGGCAGTGGCTGCGCTATGCACCGGTGCATCCGTCAACCTTGCTCTGGTAGCGATGCAGCGCTACGCCGGCCGCGCCTCACAAACGAACGAGCATCGCAAGATTGTGTTTAGTTGGCTGGCGCTGGGGCCGGCTGTGTCCAGTTTCGTGGGACCGTTTTCCACCGGCTTCATGCTTGATCATATGGGCCTGCGCGGTGCGTTTGCCGTGCTCGCGTTCGTAAGCTTGCTGCCGTTTGTGCTTGCGCCACGCATCGCTGAACTTGCGCCGGTGGAAGCGCCCGTGGATGACAAGCGCAGCACCTGGGCATTACTGCGCGAGCCCGGCGTGATGCGGCTGTTCGTCGTCAACTGGCTGCTCTCGCTGGCTTGGGATGTACACACGTTTGTGGTGCCCGTGCTCGGTTTTGAGCGTGGCTTGAGCGCGTCGTCCATCGGGTCGATTGCGGGTGCGTTTGCAGTGGCCGCGATCTGCGTGCGCATTGTGCTGCCCTTCGTCGCGGCGCGTCTGCAAGAGCGCAGGGTGCTGGCAGGCGCCATGCTGGCTGCGGCGGCCGTGTTTGCGCTTTATCCCTTCAGCCCCAACGCGATC
>CAYSMM010000100.1:0-8049 GCA_964432095.1 uncultured Burkholderiaceae bacterium
GACGGCGGTGCGCATCACGTCCATCGGGTGTGCCGACGCTGGTAGTTGCTCGAGCACGGCCTTGACTGCTGCGGGCACGCCGCGCAAGGACTTGAGCTTGGCTTTGTAGCCTGCAAGCTCGGCCACAGTAGGCAGCTTGCCGTGCACCAGCAGGTGGGCAATTTCCTCGAACTCGCAGGCGTCAGCGACATCGAGAATGTCATACCCGCGGTAGTGCAAGTCGTTGCCTGAGCGCCCTACGGTACAAAGAGCAGTATTACCTGCTGCAGTACCAGAGAGTGCGACTGATTTCTTGGGTTTGAATCCTGTGCTGGTCGGTTCGGCCACGGTGCTCATCTTGTGTCTTTCAATCAATCAATCAATCAATCAGAAATACGCTGCGGCTACTTGCGCGCTGCAAACAGTGCGTCCAGGTGTGCCTCAAACTCGTGATAGCCGATGCGGTCGTACAGCTCCTCGCGCGTTTGCATGGTGTTGATCACGTTCTTCTGGTGGCCGTCGCGGCGAATGGCCTGATAAACGTTCTCAGCGGCCTTGTTCATCGCGCGGAACGCAGACAGCGGATACAGCACCATGCCCACGCCTGCGCTGCGCAACTCCTCCACAGTGAACAGCGGCGTCTTGCCGAACTCGGTGATGTTGGCCAGAACCGGCACCTTGACAGCATCCACGAAGCGCTTGTAGGTGGGCAGGTCGTAGGCTGCCTCGGCGAAGATACCGTCGGCTCCCGCCTCTACGCAGGCGATGCTGCGCTCGATCGCGGCGTCCACTCCCTCGGCCTGAATCGCATCGGTGCGGGCGATCAAAAAGAAGTTGGTGTCGGTCTTGGCATCGGCCGCGGCCTTGACACGGTCGGCCATCTCCTGCTTGCTCACGATCTCCTTGCCGGGTCGGTGGCCGCAGCGTTTGGCGCCGACCTGGTCTTCGATGTGGCAGGCCGCTGCGCCGAACTTGATCAGGCTTTTGACCGTTCGTGCGATATTGAACGCGCTCGGGCCAAAGCCGGTGTCAATGTCCACCATCAACGGCAGATCGCACACGTCGGTGATGCGCCGCACGTCGGTGAGCACATCGTCGAGGTTGTTGATGCCCAGGTCGGGTAGGCCGAGCGAGCCCGCGGCAACGCCGCCGCCGGATAGGTAAATCGCGCGATAGCCCGCGCGCCTGGCCAGTAACGCATGGTTGGCGTTGATCGCACCGATCACTTGCAACGGCGACTCAGCTTTCAGGGCTTGACGAAATAATGTGCCAGGGGTGCTCATAGGGGCTGAAAGTCGGGTGAATCAGCTAATACTTCACGTAGTAGAATGCTATTGCTGGTATACCCTGTTGAATAAGCATGAGATAACTGCTGCCAGTAATAGCGGTAACTAGCTCTGTCGTGCAGCTGGCCGTCGACATTGACGGGTGCCCAGTCGTCCTTGATCGCGGCCTCGATCACGCGCTCGGCGTGCTTGAGATCGGCGATGCTGGGCGACAGTGCGTGCACGATGGGCTCGATCTGATCGGGATGAATGCTCCACATGCGGGTGAAGCCGAATTCGTTTTTCGCGCGGTGCGCGTCTCGTGCAGCTTGCTGTGGGTCGCGTATGTCGGTGCACACGTTGTGCGAGGGCACCTTGCCGTGTGCGTGACATGCAGCGGAGATTTCGAGCTTGGCGCGGCGAACCAGCGGGTGCTCAAACTGGCCGGGGCTTTTCATCGCGTCGGCACTGATGGCACCGTGATGCGCCGACACAAAATCCATGAGCCCGAAGCTCAGCGATTCCACCTCGGGCAGCGCAGCAATGTCAAACACGCCGCGCAGCGCGCCGTGCGTTTCAATCAGCACCTGCACTGCGGGCGCATGCGGCAAACCCAGCGCCCGGGCCGTGCTGCGTACGAAGGCGCAAAAGCGTTGCACATCTGCCAGACCGTGCGCCTTGGGCAGCATGAGGTAGGCGAGTTGCGCGCCGCAGCGGCTCATCAGCAGCTCGGTTTCATGCTCGCAGCGCTCGTCGTCGAGTGGGTGTACGCGCACGCCCATGCGACCGTGCAGGTTGTGGGCGCTCGCGATGACGCCTGCGAACTCGCCGGCCAGCAGCAGGCTGGCGTCTAGCCCTTGGTCGCGTGCGCCGTCTTCCAGGTCGCAGGTGATGTCGAATACGGCGCCAAGCTTGCGTTGCAAGTCCAGCGCTTTATAGACAAACTTTGCGTTGCCCGCGTAGTGGTCACACACCGGCAAGAGGGCAGGCCGCACCTCGCCGCTGTAGAGCACTTCTGAAGGATGTGCGGGCATGGCCAGTACAGCGCTTTATTTGAGAAGGTCGGCTACACCGTCTCGCTCTTCCTCGAGCTCTTTGAGGGTGAGGGCCATACGCTCTTTGCTGAACTCGTCGATCTCCAGGCCTTGCACGATGCTGTATTCGCCGTTGGCACAGGTGACGGGATAGCCGAACATCACCTCTTTAGGGATGCCATAGCTGCCGTCAGACGGGATACCCATGGTCACCCACTCGCCGTGGGTGCCCAGTGCCCAGTCGCGCATGTGGTCGATCGCGGCATTGGCGGCGGAGGCCGCCGACGACAGGCCGCGTGCCTCGATGATGGCCGCGCCGCGCTTGCCTACTGTGGGCAGGAAGGTGTCTTTGTTCCACACCTGATCGTTGATCATCGCCTTGACGCTTTGACCGTCGATGGTGGCGAAGCGGTAGTCGGCATACATCGTCGGGCTGTGGTTGCCCCACACCGCCATTTTTTTGATGCTGGCTACCGGCTTGCCGGTTTTGGCGGCGAGCTGCGACAGCGCGCGGTTGTGATCGAGGCGCAGCATGGCGGTGAAGTTCTTCGCCGGCAGGTCGGGCGCGCTCTTCATGGCGATGTAGGCGTTGGTGTTGGCCGGGTTGCCCACGACGAGTACCTTGACGTTGCGCGAGGCCACAGCATTGAGCGCCTTGCCTTGCACCGTAAAGATGGCGGCGTTTGCCGTCAGCAGATCCTTACGCTCCATGCCGGGGCCGCGCGGGCGTGCGCCCACGAGCAGCGCGTAGTCGGTGTCTTTGAATGCGGTCATCGGGTCGCTGTGCGCCTCCATGCCGGCTAAAAGCGGGAACGCGCAGTCTTCCAGCTCCATCATCACGCCCTTGAGCGCTTTTTGCGCCTTCTCGTCGGGGATTTCCAGCAACTGCAGGATGACGGGTTGATCCTTGCCCAGCATCTCGCCAGAGGCAATGCGGAACAACAGCGCGTAGCCGATCTGGCCGGCAGCGCCGGTAACGGCGACGCGGACGGGTTTTTTCATGGGTGTTCTCCGGAGGGTCGTTGGTGTGAAAAACCGCTATTGTGCGCGCAAGTGGCCGGCAGACTCGTGACCGCCGGGCGCCGCACCGTTATGCATGCAAGTGTATGCCGTAGTCCGTTTGAGGTCAAGAAGTCTTATGTCTTATATAAGACATGAGTTAAAGGATTCTGGACGCTGACCCGGCGCTGTGCTTCAATTACCGCATGGCTGTTTCCACACCTATACAAGCCCCCAATGGCGATGAGCCGTCGGCTGACGCCACGCCGGCGTTCAGCCCGCTTTACCAGCAGATCAAGGCGCTCATCCTGCGTAGCATGCAGCAAGGCGACTGGAAGCCCGGCGAGCTGATCCCCAGCGAGCAAGAGCTGGCGCTGCGCTTCAAGGTGAGCCAGGGCACGGTGCGCAAGGCCATCGACGAACTGGCGGCGGAGAACCTGGTCACGCGACGCCAGGGCAAAGGCACGTTTGTGGCCACGCACCACGAGGAGAAGGTGCAATACCGCTTCTTGCGCCTGAAGCCCGACGCGGGCGTGGAGGGCGCCATGACGCGCGAGGTGCTGGACTGCCGCCGCGTGCGTGCACCGGCCGAGGTGGCGCGGCTGCTGGAAATCAAAACCGGCGACATGGTGGTGCAAATCCGCAGGCTGCTGCGCTTTGATGGCCAGGCCATCGTGCTGGACGACATTTACCTGCCGGGCGGTTTGTTCAAAGGGCTGACAGCCGAGCGGCTGGTGCAGTACACCGGCCCGATGTATGCGCTGTTTGAAACGGAATTCGGCACGCGCATGATTCGTGCCGAAGAAAAAATCCGCGCCATCAACGCCGACGCCACCACCGCCGCATTGCTGGCCGTGCCAGAGGGTCAGGCCTTGCTGCGCGTTGAGCGGGTGTCCTTCACCTATGGCGACAAGCCGGTGGAGGCACGCTACGGGCACTACGTGACCATCACGCATCACTACCGCAATGCGCTGAACTGAGTGGTTTTGTAAGCCTTGCGTTGCCTGGCTGTGGCACGATTGCGCGATGCAATAAAATCATCGAGTTTGCTTAGTTGATTTGTTGAGTAGCCAAGCAACCCACCGTACCCACACAAAGCGTCAGCCATGACTGAAATTGCCCACAAAAAACCCCGCCCGGTGTACCGCAACATCAATGTATTCAAAGACTTGACGGGCTACCGTCTGCCGCCAGCAGGCTGGGTGTCCATTCTTCACCGCGTCAGCGGCCTTGCCTTGTTTGCCATGCTGCCGCTTCTGGTGTGGCTGCTCGACAAAAGCCTTACGTCAGAACTGTCTTTCGTTGAGTTTCAAAATGCGTTTCGTAACGGGTTGTGGATTTTCCCCGGCTGGTTCATCAAGCTGATCGTTATCGGACTGGTGTGGGCCTATCTGCACCATTTCATCGCGGGTATCCGCCACCTGTGGATGGACGTGTTTCACGCCGTGAGCAAAGAGCAGGGGAAAAATTCCGCGCTTGTCACGCTGATTGCGGCGCCTGTGCTCACGCTGGTTGTGGCGCTCAAGATGTTTGGAGTGTTTTAAATGACCACCTACGGTTCAAAGCGCGTCGTCGTCGGAGCGCACTACGGCTTCTCGCACTGGTTGGCGCAGCGTGCCACGGCCATCATCATGGCGCTATATACACTGGTGCTGCTGCTGGCGTATCTGTTTTCAACTGGTGTGAGTTACGAGAAATGGGCCAGGCTGTTCGCTTTCATGCCCATGAAGTTGCTGACTCTGGTGGCGTTTCTCGCGCTCGCGTACCACGCGTGGGTAGGCATGCGCGACATCTGGATGGATTACATCAAGCCGGTATGGCTACGCTTGGTGCTGCACGGCGCAACCGTGCTGTGGCTGCTGGCCATGCTGAGCTGGGCGATTGCAGTACTGTGGAGAGTGTAGTGCTATTGCTGCATATGGTAGTGCAGTAAAGGCTATATAGATCGGGTAGTATCATGCTGGTTAAATCAAAAATACCTTCTCGCAAGTTTGACGTGGTCATCGTCGGAGCCGGCGGTGCAGGCATGCGTGCTTCGCTGCAGCTGGCGCAGGCCGGGCTCAACGTGGCAGTGCTGTCCAAGGTGTTTCCCACGCGCAGCCACACGGTTGCTGCGCAAGGTGGCATAGGTGCAAGCCTGGGCAATATGAGCGAGGACAACTGGCACTACCATTTCTTTGATACCGTGAAGGGCAGTGACTGGCTGGGCGACCAGGACGCGATCGAGTTCATGTGTCGTGAGGCCCCCAAGGTGGTGTACGAGCTCGAGCATTTCGGCATGCCGTTCGACCGCAACCCCGACGGCACGATTTACCAGCGTCCTTTTGGCGGCCACACCGCCAACTATGGCGAGAAGCCGGTCCAGCGCGCCTGCGCTGCTGCCGATCGCACCGGCCACGCGATGCTGCACACGCTGTACCAACGCAACGTGGCCGCGCGCACGCACTTTTTCGTCGAGTGGATGGCGCTGGACCTCATTCGCGATGCCGATGGCGACGTGGTGGGCGTCACCGCGCTGGAGATGGAAACCGGCGAGGTCACGATCTTCCACGCCAAGGTCACGATGTTTGCCACCGGCGGTGCGGGGCGTATTTACGCTGCTTCCACCAATGCCTTCATCAATACCGGCGACGGTTTGGGCATGGCTGCGCGCGCGGGCCTGCCGCTGGAAGACATGGAGTTCTGGCAATTCCACCCCACGGGCGTCGCTGGTGCTGGCGTGCTGCTCACAGAGGGCTGCCGCGGCGAGGGCGGCATCTTGCGCAACAACAAAGGCGAGCGATTCATGGAGCGCTATGCGCCCACGCTCAAAGATCTGGCCCCGCGCGACTTTGTGAGCCGCTCGATGGACCAGGAGATCAAGGAGGGCCGCGGCTGCGGCCCCAATGGCGACTACGTGGTGCTCGATCTCACGCACATTGGTGCAGAGACCATCATGAAGCGCCTGCCCAGCGTGTACGAAATCGGCAAGAACTTCGCCAACGTCGATTGCACCAAAGAGCCAATTCCGGTAGTGCCGACGATTCACTATCAAATGGGCGGCATTCCCACCAATGTGCACGGGCAGGTGGTGGCACCCAGGAACGGCAACCCCAACGAGATCGTCAATGGTTTTTACGCCATGGGTGAGTGCTCGTGCGTGAGCGTGCACGGCGCAAACCGCCTGGGCACCAACTCGCTGCTCGACTTGCTGGTGTTCGGCCGCGCGGCCGGCAATCACGTGGTGGCCAACATCGACAAGGGTCGCGAGCACAAGCCGCTGCCGGCCGATGCGGGCGAGCACAGCCTGGCACGGCTGGCCAAGCTCGATGAGTCCGCGTCAGGCGAGTATGCGCAGGACGTGGCCAACGATTTGCGCAAATCCATGCAGCAGCACGCCGGTGTGTTCCGCACACAGGCCAGCATGGACGAGGGTGTGGCCAAGGTGATGGAGATCGACGCCCGTGCCAAGGCGATCCATCTCAAAGACAAATCCAAGGTGTTCAACACCGCACGCATCGAAGCGCTGGAAGTCGCCAACCTCATGGAGGCGGCCAAGGCTACCATGGTGTCGGCGGCTGCGCGCAAGGAAAGCCGCGGTGCGCACAGCGTGAACGACTATCCCGAGCGCAACGACAAAGACTGGATCAAGCACTCGCTGTGGTATAGCGATGGCAACAAGCTCGACTACAAGCCGGTGAACATGAAGCCGATGACGGTGGAATCCATTCCGCCCAAGGTCCGAACGTTTTAACTGCTACGGGACCCTACTTCGGGCCTATCGCTACGTTTCAGTGACGAACACTTGAAGACCCAGGATGACCATCATGAGCAAGCGAATCTTCGAAATCTACCGCTACGACCCCGACACCGATGCCGCACCGCGCATGCAGCGCTACGAGGTGGAGCTTGACGGCAGCGAGCGCATGCTGCTGGATGCGTTGATGAAGCTCAAAGAGATCGATAACACCTTGAGCTTTCGCCGCTCGTGCCGTGAGGGCGTTTGCGGCTCTGACGCGATGAACATCAACGGCAAGAACGGTCTGGCGTGCCTCACCAACATGCTGACACTGCCCGAGAAGATCGTGCTGAAGCCGCTGCCCGGGCTGCCAGTGATCCGCGACCTGATCGTGGACATGACGCATTTCTTCAAGCAGTACCACAGCATCAAGCCTTACCTCGTCAATGACACGCCGCCCCCAGAAAAAGAGCGCCTGCAGTCGCCCGAAGAACGTGAAGAGCTTGATGGTCTGTACGAATGCATTCTGTGCGCAAGCTGCTCTACGAGTTGTCCAAGCTTTTGGTGGAACCCCGACAAGTTCGTCGGCCCGGCCGGTCTGCTCCAAGCTTATCGCTTTATTGCCGACAGCCGTGACCAGGCCACCAGCGAGCGGCTGGATAACCTTGAAGATCCGTACCGCCTGTTTCGCTGTCACACCATCATGAACTGTGTGGATGTATGCCCCAAGGGCCTGAACCCCACCAAGGCCATCGGTAAGATCAAAGAACTGATGGTTCGCCGCGCGGTTTAATCGTTGCGATCACGTATACCGAGCAAAGTATTACATTGTTACTGCTATATATGTGTGCGGTAATTGGTAGATAGTGTAAACAGTATAAGCATATGCTGACCATGGCGCAGAGCATGGCTGATGGGGGGCACAGCAATGTGCAACCGACCGACCGCACGCGGCTGCGCTGGCGTGCACGGCGCGGCCTGCTCGAAAACGATTTGTTCATCGAGCGCTTCTTCAGTCGCCATGGTGATGCACTGTCGGACGCGCAAGTACAAG
>CAYSMM010000101.1:0-8042 GCA_964432095.1 uncultured Burkholderiaceae bacterium
TCGCCTCATGCAGGCTCGCAATCCACAACAGTTGCTTGACGGCCTGAGGCACACCGCGCTGGGAACACTGCGCGCGGCTGCGGCTGAGCTGGTCACGGGGGTGGAGCATGCGCTCAGCCGCCGGCTCGAACAAGACGCGATGAATAATCCGCGAGGCACAACCGAGGCGCTGCGCGAGCTCAAGGCCCAACATACAAGTTGGCAGAAGGCGTTGCAAGACTGTGCGACGCGGGAGTTGAACGCGCCGCCTGGCAGCCGAGCGGCGGCGACGGCCCATGTAGAGCCCGAGCTTGCGATTCTTGCGGCCGATGAGGTCGAGCGGCAGCTGCAGCTCACACGTACCGCACATGCGATTGCGCAGCAGCTCGAATGGGAGTTGGCTGACCTGAGCGCACGCGTCAGTTTTCTGCACGGTGTGCAAGGGGTGGACGAAGCGCGCAACCCCGTACGGCCCGAGGTGCTGGCCCGTATCGTGCAGAACACTCTGGCGGCCAGCGGTTTGTCGCAAGCCGCCGTGCAGGTTTGTGCGCCGCTTTTCTTACATGAGTTTGCTGATCTCGCGGTGCATCTGTACCATGAGCTCAATGCTTGGCTCATCCGCGAAGGTGTGCTGCCCAAGATTGATTTGCGTGCGATGGTGGTTCGTTCAGCGAACAGCGAACGCTGGTCGCAGCTGACAGCGCAGTCGTTGGTAGAGTGGCAACAGCCGCCGATCGAGCCTGCCAAGTCAGCTGTATCGTCCAGGCAGGGCCGCAACCATGATGCCAGAGAACTGCCCACTGCGGCGCGCAGTGGCTATGGCGCGACGAGTCTCATTAGCTTGAGTACCACCAGTGGGCGTGGCAACACAGCGCTCTTGCCGCAGCAGCATGACGCGGGCCTGTGGAGGCGCATGCGCAACTTCTTCTCCAGCATGCCTGGGGGCATATCGTCACCGGCGCGACGCCACGGCGAGGTGGACTTGCTGCAACTGCTCGACCAGGTGCACACGCATTTTTTGAGCACCCTACCGTCCGACGAGTGGGGCGAGCATGCTGTATCGCGCTCGAGTGCCGCCGCTGCCCTGCCGCGCCTGGTGCAGTTCCGCGACGAACTGAAGGCCGCTGCCACCAGCGCGCATGAGCGCGCAACCGTCGAGATCATCGCGTTGATGTTCGAGTACATCCTTGCCGACGAAACCATCCCGTCGAGTGCGCGTGTGTTGTTTGCGCGGCTGCAGATTCCGGTGTTGCGTGTGGCCATCCGCGAGAACGAATCATTCATGGATGCCACGCATCCCGCGCGCGACTTCATTGATCGGCTCGGTGCTGTGGTGCAAGGCTACGCCGGCGAAACCAAGGTAGACGAACGTCTACTTGCTGAAATGCGCCGCCTCGTGATGGCCGCTGAGCGTGCGCAGGGCTTGAACGGCCCATTCTTCGCGCGGCTGCTGTACGACTTCGAGCATTTCCTTGAGATCTACGGCCGCGAGCTGCGTGAGGTGAGTGTGATTGGCGTGCCCATGCTCGAGCAAACCGAAGACTACAAAGTCAACGCCGTGCTTTACACCATCGAGATGCGCAAGCTGCTTGACGAGGTGCCATGCGAGCCGCGGCTGCGCGATTTCCTCGTGCACAGCTGGGTGGGCGTGTTGTGCGCCGTGGCCAGTAAGCATGGTGTGGACTCCGCCGAGGCCAAGCAGAACCTGCGGCTTGCGGCCGATTTGGTGTGGCATGGCGTGCCCAAGTCCAGCGACGAGGAGCGCGCCCGCGCCGTCAGTGACTTGCCCGAGCTCATGCGCCGCGTCGAATACGCGCTGGCAGGCGCTGGCACTGCGCCCGACGCGCAACGTAAAGTGTCTACCCGCTTGCGCAGTCTGCTGCTGCAAGTGATGCGCACCCCCGGGGCGCAGGCACCCAGCGTGGTGTTTGACGCGCTCATCGCCAAGCTGCAAGAGCTTGAATCAGCCGTCGAGCAGGCGCGCGAGCGCAGCGTCAACTACCGCATCCCGCTCGCCTCGCTGCGCAGCCAGATCGCAGCGCGCTCACTGGCACTGCAGGTGATTGAGCCCAGCGATTTCGGCCTCGACGATCACGCCACTGCGCCCGGCCACCTCAAGGTCTGGGCCATGCACCTGCCCGTAGGTACCTGGTTCAAGCTCGACGCTACCGAGCGTCTGCAGGCGCTACAGCTTGTGTGGGTGAGCCCGCGCAAGAATTACCTGCTGCTGTCCGACACCTCCGGCACCAGCGGCATCGTCACCGAGCCCAACACGCTGGCGCTGCTGGCCCAGCGAGGCGGCTTCAAGCCGCTGGAGACTGAGCCGCTGACCAACCGAGCCGCGCGCAACGCACTCCGTCAGCTTCAGCCGACAGCAGCATCTTCAGAGTGAAGGCTGATACTCTTAATGGTATATTGCCATTACTGCTTTAACATAGAGCAGTGATGGCATGATAGATACCAAAGTATAACCCTATCGCTAATCGTACAGATTGCCGGTGATGGTCGCGATGCGTTCCACTACGGAATCGTTCAGCTTGGGCAGCACGTCTAGCGCTTTCATGTTCTCATGCACCTGACTCACGCGGGACGCGCCCGTGATGACGGTGCTGACGTGCGGGTTGTGCATGCACCACGCCAATGCCAGTTGCGCCAGCGTGCAATTGAGGTCATTCGCGACAGCCTCCAACTCGCCTGCGATGCGGTTGTGCTCGCTGCTCGTCAGCCGCTCGCGCAAGAAGGCGTAGTTTTCTAGCTCGCCGCGGCTGCCGGGCGGAATACCGTTGCGGTATTTGCCGGTGAGCAAGCCCGACGCGAGCGGGCTCCACGTCGTCAGCCCCAGTCCGATGTCAGCGTACAGCTTGGCGTATTCGTTTTCCACACGCTTGCGGTGGAACAGGTTGTACTGCGGCTGCTCCATCACGGGTTTGTGCAGGTGGTGGCGCTCGGCAATCTGCCACGCCTGCATGATCTCGGCCGCGCTCCATTCGCTGGTGCCCCAGTACAGCGCCTTGCCCTGCGTAATCATGTCGCTCATTGCATGCACCGTTTCCTCCATGGGCGTGTGCGGGTCGGGCCGGTGGCAGAACACCAGGTCGATGAAGTCCAGTCCAAAGCGCTTGAGCGATCCGTCTATGGCCTGCATCAGGTACTTGCGGTTGAGCGTGTTCTTGCCGTTGACCGCGCCCATGGTGTCGGCTTTGGCCATGCCCCAGTAAAACTTGGTGGACACCACATAGTCCATGCGTGGCCACTTCAGCTCGCGCAGCGCGTCGCCCATGATGGACTCACTCTTGCCAAAGGCGTACACCTCGGCGTTATCAAAGAAGTTCACCCCCGCATCAAACGCCGCGGCCATGCATTCACGTGCAGCCGAGGTGTCCATCTGGTAGCCGTAGCTCACCCAGGAGCCGAAAGAAAGCGCGCTGACATTGAGACCTGAGCGGCCGAGTTTGTTGTATTTCATTTCACTTCACTTGCCTGTGTTAATGCTGCCCTCGACCCACCGCTGTTGACGGGTTGCGAATGGCGAAAATGAAGTGGGCAGTGTACGGAAAAGCCTGTCGGATTGCAGGCGCAGGGCCAGGCAGGATCAGGGCAATAAAAAAGCCGCTGGGAAAACTGCCCCAGCGGCTGTACCACCTATTCTCGACTGACGAAATGACTTTCGTGGGTCAGGTGAAGCTTCTCGCGTATGCCTCCTCGTACCTCCACCGACTTCATTCGGCTTTGGTAGCGGAATCTTAAGGAGGCGCACCGCAAAAGTGCGCCCGGGGTTTCCCAAGCGGTTTGTCTAGGGCAAAACCGGTAATGCCCGTCAGCGGGTTTGCGTGATCAGCGCCGCAGCCCGCTCGGCAATCATCAGAGTTGGGCTATTGGTATTGCCGCTGGTGATGGTGGGCATCACGCTCGCATCGGCAATTCGTAGCCCGGCCACACCGTGCACTCGCAAGTGGCTGTCCACCACAGAATTGTCGTGTACCGCCATGCCCATGCGGCAGGTGCCGACCGGGTGAAAGATGGTGGTGGCAATATCACCGGCTAGCTTGGCCAGTTCGGCGTCGGTTTGAAACTGCACACCAGGCTTGAACTCTTCGGGCCGGTACTTCGCGAGCGCTGGCTGTGCCACGATGCTGCGCGTCAGCCGCAGGCTGGCTGCGGCGATCTGGCGGTCTTCGTCGGTGCTCAGGTAATTGGGTGCAATGCTTGGGGCTTCTTCAAACCGCGGGCTGGCAATGTGCACACTGCCGCGGGAGCTGGGGTTCAGGTTGCACACGCTGGCTGTGAAGGCATTGAACGGGTGCAACGGCTCGCCGAAGGCGTCGAGTGACAACGGCTGCACGTGATACTCAAGGTTGGGCCACAGTTGCTCGGGCCCACTGCGCGTGAAGCAGCCGAGTTGCGACGGTGCCATGCTCATAGGGCCGCTGCGCTTAAGCGCGTATTCCATGGCAATGCGCGCCTTGCCGGCTAGTGTGCTGGCCTGGGTATTGAGCGTTTTGCAGCCTTGCACTTTGAACACCGCGCGAATCTGCAAATGGTCCTGCAGGTTCTCGCCCACGCCCTTGAGCGCGTGTTGTACCGGTATGCCCAAGTGTTGAAGCAAAGCCGGCTTGCCGATGCCCGACAGCTCGAGGATTTGCGGCGTGCCTATGCTACCTGCGGCAAGCACTACCTCATGCGTGGCTAGCGGAGTCACGCGCTCGCCGTGCTGCCGTACCACCTCCACACCGGCCGCACGCAAGCCGCGAGACTCATCGCGCGACACTTGCAACCGCACCACCTGCGTATGCGTCCACAGCGTGAAGTTGGGGCGCGAACGGCAGTCGCGCAAGAACGCCTTGGCTGCATTCCAGCGCACGCCGCTGCGCTGGTTAACTTCGAAGTAGCCCACACCCTCGTTGGTGCCGCGGTTGAAATCGTTGGTAGCGTGAATGCCTGCTTGCTGAGCGGCCAGCGCAAACGCGTCGAGGATCTCCCATGACAGCCGCTGCTTTTCCACGCGCCACTCCTTGCCCGCGCCGTGAAACTCACTCGCACCGGCGTAGTGATCTTCGTGCTGCTTGAACAGTGGCAGTACGTTTTGCCAGCTCCATGTGTCGTCACCGGTCAGTGTGGCCCAATGGTCGTAATCGCGCGCTTGGCCACGCATGTAAATCATGCCGTTGATGCTGCTGCACCCGCCTAGCACCTTGCCACGTGGGTAGCGTAGCTTGCGGCCATTCAAGCCGGCGTCGGGCTCGGTGCCGTACAGCCAATCGGTGCGCGGGTTGCCGATGCAGTACAAGTAACCCACTGGAATGTGAATCCAGGGGTAGTTGTCTTTGCCGCCGGCCTCGATCAGCAGCACGCGCTTGCTGCGGTCTTCGCTCAAACGTTTTGCCAGCAGGCAGCCCGCTGTGCCAGCGCCGACGATGATGAAATCAAAGGTAAGTTCGCTGCTCATGGCCAGACTTGATTTGCGCATAATGAAGGCTATCGGCTGCCTTGGTACGCGCCAAGCGTAGCACTCTACGCCAACGACTTCTTCACGTGGCATGACTGTGGCAATCAATCCAACCAACAGCGGCGGCAGTGGCAGCATCGCGGAGCTACGCGGCTACCTGTTGCGCTACGCGCGTCTTCAGCTGCGCAATGACGCCATGGCCGAGGACGTCGTGCAAGACACCTTGATGGTGGTGCATGAGCGTGCTGCCGATTTCCGCGGCGAGTCGCAGCATCGTACCTGGGCCATGGGGGTGCTCAAAAACAAGATCATCGATTGTTTTCGCCGCCGCCAGGCGACGGTGAGCTTGGACGCGGCCGAGTCCGGCATCGACGTGGAGTTTGAGGGGTGTTTCGTAGCAGACGGCCACTGGCGGGAGGAAATTCCCCGCTGGCAGACTCCCCACGGTCAGCTTGAGCGCGACCAGCTACGTGCGGCCTTGGAGGCTTGCCTGCAACGCCTGCCGCCCAATACCGCACGGGTGTTCATGCTGCGAGAGAGGCTGGGCTGGCGCTTGCCGGCACTGGCCTTATTCGTGGTAAACCTCGTCGCCGTCATCTCCTACCCAGGACTTGCCGAGGCGGCCGTGAAAGAGCACTTTTACTGGGGTGCGCTGATCGCAGTGCTGGTCATTTTCGGCCACGGCCGCTGGTCGCTCGACGCATGGCTGAAACACAACCTGCGTACGAGCAGGGCCTAGACGCAATCTTCACATATACTGCAATGACTATATTGCCTTTACTGCAAGTTAGGTGACCAGTAAACAATATATACAATAGTGCGTATTATAGCCATGTGCTTTGACGATGCGCTGTCAACCCTTGTTGACCGCAGCGGCGTCTGCGGTGTCGCAAAGCTTTTGCCGCAGCGTCACAAAGACAGAAGTTTCGCTCAGTCGAACTGGTCGGCGTGGCGTGCCGCGGCGGCGCGCAGCTCTGCGGCCATGTTGGGGGACACCGCTTCAATCTGACCAGCCAGAGCATCGATGCGGGACGCTTCTCGCGCGGCCTGCAGCAGCGCTGCGGTGCGAGCGGACTGTGCACGCTTGGCCTGCCATGCGGCTGCAAGCTGAGAGGCAGCCCAGCGCAATACGTCGGTAAGCCCAACTTCGTTGCTGCGCGCTGGCGCCTCGCGCGTAGCAACTGTGCTGTAGGCGTTGGCGTAGGTGATGTAGGAGTAGGTGGCCGATGCGGCTTGCGGGGTCATAGAGGCTTCCTCGTTGACAGGCACGTTTCGTGCGGAAACCCAATGATACGGGAAAACCCGATGTCGCGCAGGCCTGATCGCTCGAGCCAGAACTCTAGAGAATCAAGAAATGCTGAAAAATGTGAAGAAGCAAGCAAGCGAGTGCTCGCATACGATGGCGATTAACTTTGGCTGACCCGCATCGCAGCCGATTTGCAATTATTCTATAATTAACTGCTTATATTCCAATGTTCGTTCAATGTACGTTTTCAGGAGTGCAGACATGTTGAGGTTTGACGTTCCGCCCGTACTGGCCAATGTTGCGAGGTTTGAGGCATTTATTACCTTTGCGGTGAGCGCGCTGGCGCTCTTGACCACGCCATGGGTCATGGCGCTATTGGCGCTACAAGGTTTTGTGCGTGGCTTCTTCGGGCACTATCGCTGCCCTTCGCATCGCCTGTGGCAGCACGTGTTTCAGTCGCTGGGCATTGGCGGCAAGCCTGAGAATGCGGGCGCAAAAATGTTTGCCAACAAAATCCTCTTCATCGCCAGCACCGTTTGCCTGCTGCTGTATGCCAGCGGCAGCCCGTTGTGGAAAGTGCCGTGCATGGTGCTCATCGTCTTTGCCACGCTCGAATGGCTGTTGTCTTTTTGCGCGGCCTGCTGGGCTTACACGCTGTGGTATCGCGCGTTTCCGCCCAAAGGGGCGTGATTGTCTGCCGTTAACTTAACTACTGCACCATCAACACGCGGCGCAACTGTATTGCCTCGGCGATATGTGCAGTGGTGATGCGCTCGCTGCCCGCAAGGTCGGCAATGGTGCGCGCCACCTTCAGCACGCGGTGTGTGGCGCGGGCGCTCAGCGCTAAGCGTGTCATGGCAGTGCCCAGAAAGTTGCGCGTGGCGTCGTCGAGCGCGCAATGCGTATCGATCTCGGCGCCTTGCAGTCGCGCATTGGGTTTACCTTGGCGTGCGGTGGCATGCGCATGCGCGCGCTGCGTGCGCTCGGCTACGTGCGCAGTGGTTTCGGCGGGCGCGTCGCTGGCCTGC
The DNA here is from genome assembly GCA_964432095.1 of uncultured Burkholderiaceae bacterium. GTDB lineage: Bacteria > Pseudomonadota > Gammaproteobacteria > Burkholderiales > Burkholderiaceae_C > CAYSMM01. The sequence continues at coordinate 7,700 of CAYSMM010000101.1, forward strand.
GGGTTGGCCAGCAGCTCGTGCTGCGGTAATGCGGGCACTTCCACCTGCAGGTCGATGCGGTCGAGCAGCGGGCCAGAGATCTTGCCCTGATAGCGCGACACCTGGTCGGGCGTGCAACGGCAGCGCTGCAGCTTGCTGCCAAGGTAGCCGCAGGGGCAGGGGTTCATTGCGGCGATGAGTTGAAAACGCGCCGGAAAGTCAGCCTGCCGTGCGGCGCGGCTGACGGTGATGCGGCCGCTTTCCAGCGGCTCGCGCAGGGCCTCCAGCACATCGCGGTCGAACTCGGGCAGCTCGTCCAGAAACAGCACCCCATGGTGCGCGAGTGAAATTTCACCCGGCCTCG
>CAYSMM010000102.1:0-8014 GCA_964432095.1 uncultured Burkholderiaceae bacterium
TATGCCGACTTCGAGGGCGTGATCCCGAACGGAGCGTGCGGCGCCGGGCGCGTGTATGTGCAAGCCTTGGCGGCGGGCGACACTGCCTTCGCCGATGCCGCAGAGCCAGGGCTGATGCAGCATCTCGCAGCAACTCCGTGGCCCACGCAGGCGTGCATCGTGTACGGCCCAGGCGCAGGCAGTAGTGACGCAGCGCTGCATGCGTTGCAATCAGCGATCACTCACCCCGGCATGCTGGTGCTGGACGCTGATGGGCTCAACCTCTTGTCTGCGCACACCCATCTGCAAGCACAGATGATGGCGCGCGCCGCGGGCCGAAGCGTCATCACACCGCACCCCGCCGAGGCGGCACGGCTTTTAGGGGCGAGCACTGCTGAAGTGCAGCGTCACCGTATTGACGTCGCACGACAGCTCGCAACCCGCTACAAAACCGTTGCCGTACTCAAAGGCGCGGGCACCGTGATCGCCGATGTCGATGGCCGCGTCGCAATCAACCCCACAGGCAACGCACGGCTTGCTACCGCAGGCAGCGGCGACGTGTTGGCCGGCGTGATTGCCGCGCTCGCGGCTCAGGGCTTGAGTGCATGGCAGGCGGCTTGCACCGGCGTCTATGCGCATGGCGCGGCAGTCGCTTCCGATACCGAAGCGACGGCTGCTGACGTGCTGATGGCCAGTCACCAGCCCAATCAAGTGGCCGCAGCACTGGGGCAATTGCGTGCCATCAGGGACAAGTCAGGGCTGTGCCATGATTGGGCCTGATTTCCTGAAAGTCTCTATACTCAACGTACTATTGTGCCTTCACTGGTATTCAAAATTGAATTAAGAATGCAATAGTCCATTGAGTATAACTGATCAATAACCACGCTTGCCGGTTATATTGGCGGCTCGACTAGCGGCGCCGCTTGCTGGCGGCCTTGCCCCGCTCGCGCTTCACCTTTGACTTGGCCGCTGCCTTGCGCCCTTGCACCACCGAGTGGCCAGGCCTTGCAGACTTTTTGCTCGCCGCCTTGGCGGTAGAACGCGCAGGCGCAGCCGTCTTCTTGCTGTGGCGCGGCAGGCGCTCCTCACGCAGGCTCACCGCCTCTGCGACATCATCGGGCAGTTGCAACTCGTCAACGTCCAGCACACGCGGCGTGGCGCGGGTTGCAGCACCGCCAGCTCCTTTACCGGTGCCAGCATAACGGCTGCGCAGCAGTCGGAACTCGATCTTGCGTGCATCGAGATCCACACGGCTGACTTGCACCAGCACCTTGTCGCCCACGGTGTAGCGCACGCCGGTGCGTTCGCCGCGCAACTCGTGCCGCGCCTCGTCGAAGCGGAAGTAGTCACTGCCCAGTTCCGAGATGTGTACCAGGCCCTCGACGAACAGCGCTTCGAGCTGAATGAACAGGCCAAACGTGGTGGCGGCAGTCACGACACCCGAGTATTCCTCGCCAAGCTTGTCGCGCATGAAGTAGCACTTGAGCCAGGCCTCCACATCCCGCGAGGCTTCGTCAGCGCGGCGCTCGCATGCACTGCAGTGCACCCCTGCGGCTTCCCACGCCAGCACCTCGGCTGACTGCCTAGCCTTGGCGGAATTCATCACCGCTGAGCTCGCAGCGCCCGGTTTCCCGGCGCCACGCTTGTCGCCGGGTTTGGGCGCTGTGGCTGGCAACACGATCGGTGGAAGTTTGAATTTTTCGCCGGCAAGCTGCGCCTTGATCGCGCGATGCACCATCAGATCGGGGTAGCGGCGGATGGGGCTGGTGTAGTGCGCATAAGCCTCGTACGCCAAACCGAAATGCCCGCTGTTGTGCGGCGAGTAAATCGCCTGCTGCATGCTGCGCAACAGCATGCTGTGGATCTGCGCGGCATCAGGCCGCTCGCGCACCGCCTCAGCCAACGTTTGAAAGTCGCCGGGCTGCGGGTTGTCGTCGCCACCGAGCTTCAAGCCATAAGCCTTCAGGAACGCCTGCAGATTGGTCAGCCGCTCGGGTGTCGGCCCTTCGTGAATGCGATAGAGCACCGGCTGCTTGCGGCGCTTCAGAAAGTCGGCTGCGCACACGTTGGCGGCGAGCATGCACTCTTCGATCAGCCGGTGTGCATCGTTGCGCTCGCGGGGCACGATGCGTTCGATGCGTCCACGTGCGTCGCAAATGATGTAGGTCTCAGCGGTGTCGAAGTCGATCGCGCCGCGCGCGTCACGCCCACGCCTCAATGCATGGTAAAGATCGTACAGATGCGACAGCGGCTCCAGCAACTCGGCACGCGCACGCGCCTCAGGCCCGCGGCTGTTAGACAGCATGGCCCATGCCTCGTTATACGTCAGCCGCGCATGCGAGCGGATCGCTGCGGGGTAGAACTGATACGCATGCAGCTTGCCCTTGGCGTCGATCAGCATGTCGCACACCAGCGCCAGCCGCACCACGTGCGGGTTGAGCGAGCACAAGCCGTTGGACAGCTTCTCAGGCAGCATGGGGATGACGCGGCGCGGGAAGTACACCGACGTAGCACGCTCAAAAGCATCGGCATCGAGCGCGTGACCAAGCCGCACGTAATGCGACACATCGGCAATCGCCACCAGCAGTCGCCAGCCATTTGCCGCCTTGCCCTTGCCAATCACGGCCGGCTCGCAATACACCGCGTCGTCAAAGTCACGCGCATCCTCGCCATCGATGGTCACCAGCGGCACGTCGGACAAATCCACGCGGCCTTTCAAGTCGGCCGGCTGCACGCTGTCGGGCAGTGCATCGGCCTCGTCCTCTGCGCCCTCGCTGAACACGCTGGGCACCCCAAACTTGCGCACCGCAATCTGAATCTCAATGCCGCTGTCCTCCAGCGTACCCAGCACCTCCACCACACGCCCCACCGGCTGGGCATAAGGCGACGGCGGCTCGGTGATCTCGGCCACCACGATCTGCCCGGCCTTGGCTTTGCCATGCGCACCGGGCGGCAGCAGAATGTCTTGCCCGTAGCGCTTGTCCTCGGGTGCCACCAGAGCCACGCCATGCTCGATCACCAGTTTGCCGATGATGGGCGACTTGGAGCGCTCGATGATGTCCACCACCTGCGCCTCGGGCCGGCCACGGCGGTCGATGGCGACCACACGCGCGCGCACGCGATCCTGGTGCAACACGCTGCGCATTTGCTGCGGCGGCAGATACAACTCGACGTCGCTGTCGTCCAGCCGCACATAGCCGTGGCCGTCGCGGTGGCCGTGTACCATGCCCTCGACGACGGAGCCCACAAACACCTGCGCGGCAGATGTACCTGAAAAATTGGCTGACGCTAACTGAGCACTCTCTGCCGGTTTGACACGGCGGCGGCTGTTGCTGCTAGTGATGGATTGTTTAGGCACTTGATGAATCAGAAATCTTGAGGTTTTCAGCGGCGCTGCGTGCCGCTGCCGCAACCCATAGAGTAACCTACCCAGCCTCACTCCCGCGTCCGGGCGTGCCGCTTGCTATAATTATGTTGCTGCCCAGGTGGCGAAATTGGTAGACGCACTAGTTTCAGGTACTAGCGCCGAAAGGCGTGGAGGTTCGAGTCCTCTCTTGGGCACCAAACAAAAACAGCTTCGCTTTCGCGAGGCTTTTTTGTTTGTGGGGCCAGAGGAGCCCAGTCCACTGCGGACTGGGCGATAGGACTCGAAACGCAAGGCTTGCAAGCCGAGCCGGGGTCGCACAACGTGTGACCGAGTCCTCTCTTGGGCACCAAACAAAAACAGCTTCGCTTTCGCGAGGCTTTTTTGTTTGTGGGGCCAGAGGAGCCCAGCCGAGCACAGCATCAGTAGCTAGTTTTGTTTGCTCAGCTTTACGCTGAGTTGCGAGCCTTGCTCAGTCTTATTCGTCCACATCCAGCAGTAGTTTTGTGCTTGCACGGCAACCAAAACACCCTCGGCTTGGGCAATTGCGTTGTGCTTGACGGGATAGCTCACGTCACGGCCCACGTGAAAGTGCACATTGAAATCCAACGGCGTTGCTGCTTCGAAGCGCCATTGCACCCGTTCGCCCTTGCGCAACGCGACACAAAGCTCAGCAAACTTGCGTGGGGCGATATTGGCCGTGTGCTCAAACTCGCCCGCGGCAGACCACATGACGTCAACTACATCGGCCTTGAGTGGCGTAGTCACCAGTAGCACTAGTGCCGCGCCAACTTGCCCTATGCATCGGCTGAATTTTTTTACACTCATACGAGTATTATGCCATTACTGGACATTAATAAAACCTTAGACGATGTATAGTCAATGGAGTAATAAGAAATCTAAACGCTCCACTTTTCCATCAACTGCTCGGGCCTGGTGTTGTCGTAATTCTCAAACGGCTGATGAATCCACGGGCTGGTGGGCAACATGTCCACGTAGTAGTCGGGCGTGTAAACCGACACCCCCTTGACCCAGATCACAGCGCTGCGCAGCTCGGTGATCTTGTGCATGGCCTTCAGCCGCTTGATGACCTCTTGCAGCGTCACGCCCGTGTCGGCCAGATCATCCACCAGCAAAACGCGCCCAGAGATCTCGCCCTTGGGTGTGGTGATGTAGTGAGCAATATCCAGGTGGCCCTGCACCGTGCCCGCCTCGGCGCGATACGAACTGGTGGACATGATGGACAAGGGCTTGTCGAAGATGCGCGAGAGGATATCGCCAGGGCGCATTCCACCCCGCGCCAGGCACAGGATCTGATCGAACTGCCAGCCGCTGTTGTGCACTTTAAGTGCAAGCTTTTCAATCAGCGCGTGATACTCGTCATTTGCGATGTAGAGGTGTTTTCCGTCTTCGCTGAGCATGGTGCCTTGCCTCGTGATGTATTGTTAGTGTGTTGCGACTGGTGACTACTGAAATGGATGTTGCAGCACGATGGTGTGTTCGCGGTCGGGGCCGGTGGATACCATAGCAATCGGCACACCGGAAAGCTCCGTGATGCGACTCAGGTATGCCCGTGCATTGGCCGGTAGCGCCTCATAGCGCGTAACGCCCACGGTGCTCTCGCTCCAGCCGGGCAGGCTTTCGTATTGCGGTACGCAGCGTGCAATCTCGTCTGCCCCCTGCGGTAACAGCTCTGCTCGCTGGCCGTCGAGCAGATAGTGCGTGCACAGCTTCAGCTCTTTGATGCCGTCGAGCACGTCGAGCTTGGTTATGCACATGCCGGTTGTACCGTTGATACGGTGCGACCTTTTGAGCGCCGGAATGTCGAGCCAGCCGCAACGGCGATAGCGCCCGGTCACCACACCGCGCTCTGCGCCAACGGTGCTTAAGTGATGGCCCACCGTACCCTCGGCAAAAATGTCCAGTTCAGTCGGGAACGGCCCGCCGCCTACGCGGGTGCAATAGGCTTTGACGATGCCGAGCACGTAATGCAGCATGCCAGGCCCGACGCCAGAGCCCGCGGCAGCATTGCCAGCCACCACGTTACTGGAGGTGACGAAAGGATAGGTGCCATGATCCACGTCGAGCAGCGTGCCTTGCGCGCCTTCAAACAGCAGCCGATCGCCGTGCGCATTGGCCTGGTACAGCAGATCACTGACGTCACCGCACATGGGCAATAGCTGCTCAGCCTGCGCCAGCGCGTCGTCGATGATCTTTGCAGCGTCCACCTTGGGCGCATGCAGTCGTTGAGCCAGCAGGAAGTTGTAATACTCGATCAGTTCATGGGCCTTGTCGGTAAACCGCTTGGCATCACGCATGTCTTGCACGCGCAGCGCGCGGCGCGCTACTTTGTCTTCGTAGCTTGGACCTATCCCCTTACCCGTGGTGCCGATTTTCTCGGCGCCCTGCCTCTCACGCGCAGACTCGCGTGCCACGTCCAGTGCAGCATGAAACGGCAGGATCAGCGGGCATGCGTCACTGATGAAAAGCCGCGAGCGCACATCGATGCCGTCTGCCTCAAAGGCTTTGATTTCTTCCAGCATGCGTGCCGGCGAAAACACCACACCATTGCCGACAAAGCACTTCACGCCCTCCCGCATCACTCCAGAGGGCATGAGGTTAGTTGCATAACGCTTGCCTTTGATGACGAGTGTGTGGCCGGCGTTGTGGCCGCCCTGAAAGCGCACCACACCCTGTGCCTGCGCGGTGAGCCAATCGACGAGTTTGCCCTTGCCTTCGTCTCCCCACTGTGCGCCGACCACCACCACATTTCGTGCGCTCGTTTGTTTGCCGTTGTTCATGTCAATCATCAGGATATCGGTTTGACGACCCAGGTGCCGCCGGGTGGCTGCTGCACCAACTCACGGTCGTATGAGAATTCATCGGGTTGGTGCGCGTGACCAGGCAGCGCGTACACCACTGTCTCGCCGGCTGCGCGCAATTGCGCAATCGTGGCGGCCAATGCGGCGTCGCCCTGAGCCCAGGGCGCGCGAATGGCCTGGCCGTCGCCGTTCACATCGGCCACATCGGCCAGTTGTTTGAGGTCGAGGCTGAAGCCGACCGCGGGGCGCGCACGGCCAAACGCCTGGCCCACTTCGTCGTAACGGCCTCCACGCAGCAGGGCGCCATGGCGATGATCGCCGTACACCGCGAACGTGACGCCGGTGTAATAGTGGTAACCGCGAAAGTCGCCCAAATCCACCGAGACGCGATCTTGTGAAAGCTGCGGCTGCAAGGCCTGAGCGACTTCTCGCAAATCGTTCAGCGCGCGGGTGATGTCAGGCAGCGGCGGCAAGGTGCGCGCTGCGACGTCAAGCACCTCGATACCGCCATAAAGCGTGCACAGCGCCACCAACGCCTGAGCGTGGCCAGCCGCCAGGCGTGACTCGAACGGCGCAATGGCGTCGCGCACAGCTTGCTCGTCTTTGTTCATCAACGCGGTCAGCAAAGCATCATGCTGCGGCGCAGTGAGTGCTGCATCGCTGATTAGTGCATTGAGTATGTTGGCATGGCCAATTTCCAACAGGTGGAAACGGCATCTTACTTGTTGCAGTATATGCAGCGCGAGTTGTACTACCTCGATATCGGCCTCTAGCCCGGCATGGCCGTACAGCTCGGCACCGAACTGCAGCAGCTCGCGCGAAGCCGATGCACTTTGCGCCTGCGTGTGCAGCACCGGCCCGCAATAGCACAACCGCACAACGCCGCTGCGGTTGAGCAGGTGTGCGTCAATCCGTGCCACCTGCGGCGTGATGTCGGCACGCACGCCCATGGTCTTGCCCGACATCTGATCGGTCAGTTTGAAGGTACGCACGTCCAAGTCGCGGCCCGTGCCAGTGAAGAGTGAATCAGCAAACTCTACTAGCGGCGGCATCACCAGCTCGTAGCCGTAGCGCCGCGCACCGTCCAGGCAACGGCGGCGCAATTCCTCGATCTTGCGCGCCTGTGCGGGCAAAACATCAGCGATATCGTCGGGGAGAAGCCAGGCGGGCATAAGAGAGAGCATTAGCAAGCAAAGTTGCCATTCTACCGGCGCGGGATGGCGCTAATCTGTCTGCGGGCGTGTATACAACTATAGTGCGCTGACTGGACAGACACGCACGAGGTAAACACCATGCTGATAAGGAATATTGAACCGCACGAAATTGAGACCGTGCGGCGGCTGTTGGTGGCCAACGACTGGGCCCGCGTGTGCAAGACGCAGCCGTGTTTGCCGAACTGGTGCGCAGATCACAAGTGGCACTGGTTGCCGTGAGCGATCAGGGCGAATTGATGGGCTTTCTGCGAGCGATTACCGACGGCATTTTCAACGGCTACATCTCGATGGTTCTGGTTGCCGAAAGTCATTGCGGGCAGGGTGTGGGCAGCGCGCTGGTGAAAGCGGCGATGGGCAACAACGCGGAGATGACCTGGGTGCTGCGCGCCGGCCGTACGGGCGTCAGCGCGTTCTACGAAAAGCTCGGGTTTACGAGGTCTGACGTGGCAATGGAGCGCACGCGAAAGCGGCACTGACGAAATCACGCCGACTTGCTTAATTACCACAATGATTAATACTACTTTGAGTAAAATACTTTTAGATCAATGAATATTACCAGTGAAGGCAAAGAACTGTATGGAGTAACATTAAATTAAGTGCTGTTGCTAACCAAACAAGAGCAGCAGCAACAGGCC
>CAYSMM010000103.1:0-6174 GCA_964432095.1 uncultured Burkholderiaceae bacterium
CGGGGTTGTCGACCGACATCTCGGCCGCCCTGGAGCACGGTATCGGCCAGCTCAAAGCCGCAGAGTTGCAGCGCTACTAGCCCGAGCTTGAATTGCAGCTCATGCGCGCCATCAAGCAGGCGCTGGACCCGCACAGCCTGCTGAATCCTGGTAAAGTTTTAATCTGATACTACCCAATCTATCATGCCGTTACTGCTCTATAAATAACCAGTAAAGACTATATAGTGCAGTTAGTATCAAGCCCGATTCACTGAACGACTGCTAGCTCGAGCGCCAGCGAAGCTCACTGAGGGCCGACACGATGAGCCTGGCGCCATAGCCACCCACCAGTAATGCCGACCCACCATTGAGCGCGCGGCTGTGGCGCAAGTAAGCCTGTTGCACGGCTGAATTGGACAGCACCCATGCGAGCGAGCCGTGCCACAGCACCGAGTTGGCAAACACCAGCGCCACCGCCAGCAGCACCATCAGCATCGGCGGATTAGCCGGTAGCGCAGTCGCAAACACACTGCCGTAGAACAACGCAATCTTGGGGTTGAGCATGCTCGTGACAAACCCCGCGCGAAACGCAGCCGCATGGCCCAGTACCGCAGTTGGGCCTGGGGTTGCCGCACCGGCGCCACCCGCGCGCCAAAGCTTCAATGCGAGATGCAGCAGATACAGCCCGCCTGCAATCTGCACCGCAAGCCGCACGCCGGGCAGCGCAGTGAACACCGCACCCACGCCGGCCACGGCCAGCGTGGCCCAAACAAGCGTGGCCGAGGTCATGCCAGCCACGGCCACCAACGCTGCGCGGCGGCTGCCGCCCGCGGCCAACTGGCCAATGAGCACAAAGTTGAATCCGGGAATAACCAGCACTGCCCAATGCAGCACGGCAATTGCGGTGAGAGAGGCCAGCATGGATGCATTCTATGGCCTGCCCGGAGGGACTCGAACCCCCTACCCTCAGCTTAGAAGGCTGATGCTCTATCCAGATGAGCTACGGGCAGAACAGCCTGTGCAGCATGTGCCCAAACCACGAGCATGGGTGCGCTAACTAACGCTAACCTACGCAGACCCGCATATGCGAACCACACCCCGCAAAGGCGTGAAAAAAAACCTGTGGTCGGGGTGACACGATTCGAACGTGCGACCCACTGCTCCCAAAGCAGTTGCGCTACCGGGCTGCGCTACACCCCGCCAATACGCATTGTACCTGCCACGGCGTAGCACTGCTGCAACGCACGGACACATCGCATGCTCAGCACCATGCATGTCATGGTTTCGTCACCCTACCGTCATGTGACTGCAACACGCGCGACGTATGGTAATGGTTAATATCATAAGGAGACAGCATGCGAGATATCCCAAACCCTGCGCTGGTACTGCAAGCCGGACTGGCTGACATAGGGTTGAAACTCAAGAACCTGTTTCCCCTGCCTAAACCTTTATTGCGCAAACACGCCGCGATGATTACGCCGCCCGCATCAAGCACTGTTGAGCGGGCATTACCCGAAGTCACCAGCTCATCGCCGCATGATTACAGCGTGAGTTGGGCACAAACCGCAGATGAGCTGCGCGCCGCGCAGGCCTTGCGCTGGGCGGTGTTTGCCGGCGAGCTGGGCGCACAACTCAGGTCGCCCGTACACGGCCTGGATGTAGACAGCTTCGACCCGTTTTGCGACCACCTGCTAGTGAAGAATGCGCAAGACGAAATAGTAGGGACATACCGCGCCCTTATCCCCGCTAAGGCTGAAGCCTGCGGCATGTGGTATTCCAGCACCGAGTTCCATTTGAAGCCCCTGTTTGCGTATGCCAACCGCGCCATGGAGGTAGGCCGCTCATGTGTACATGCTGATCATCGTAATGGCAGTGTCATGATGATGCTGTGGCAAGAGCTTGCGCGCCATATGCAGCGACACCACCTGGATGTGCTGTTCGGTTGTGCGAGCGTGCCGCTGACGGACGGAGGCCATATGGCTGCCAGTCTGTGGCGACACTTTCTAGATGAGCAACTCATCGACGATGAGCTGTTTTGCTCCGCCCGTAATCCCCTTCCTCTCGAAGGGCTGGATCATGCGCTCAAGCCCATCATGCCTCCGCTACTCAAGGGTTATTTGCGTCTGGGTGCACGCATCGCCAGTGCACCAGCCCTGGATAAAGACTTCAACTGTGCTGATTTTTTGATCGTGCTGCGCAAAGAAAACATCACGCCACGCTATGCAAGGCACTTTTTTGGCGTGCCGCTAGCTGCACATGCTTAGGTAACTTCGAGTACTGGGTTGCGTCTTTACACCGCCACCACCAGAGTACATTGACCGCTCAAGCCGATTCAGCTTGCAGTTGCTGCTGTGGCGTACCGTTTGACAAGCGCTGCACGGGAAACACGGCAGTAAACGTACTCCCCACGCCCTCCTTACTCTCAATACGCAGTTCTGCGCCATGGCGCTGTAGTGCGTGTTTGACGATGGCCAGTCCCAAGCCAGTGCCACCTGTGTCACGCGAGCGAGCACGATCCACGCGATAAAAGCGCTCTGTCAGTCGTGGTATGTGCTCAGGTGCAATGCCGATGCCGGTATCGCGCACCACCAGCTCCGCTCCACTGGGCGTGCGTTGCCAACTAATGCTGATTTGCCCACCCGGTGGCGTGTAGCGAACAGCATTCGTCACGAGATTGCTAAACGCACTAATCAACTCCGTCTGACTGCCCACCAGTAGCACTGTATCGGCAGAGGCCGTAATCTCGTGTTGCCCCTTGGACATGGCCTCTGCTTGGGAGCACAACGTATCTACAATCACACGCATGTCCAGATGTGTCGTTTCGGGAGCGCGGCGATCACTCTCCAGTTTGGCCAGCACAAGTAAGTCGTCGATCAGTGACTGCATGCGATCAGCCTGCTCGCTCATGAGCATCAGAAAGCGCTCACGCTCGTCTGCCCCCAGGGGCAACAATTGCACCGTCTCCAAAAAGCCCTTGAGCACTGTCAGCGGAGTTTTTAGTTCGTGCGACACATTGGCTACGAAGTCGCGCCGCATGGTGTCGCTACGCTCCTGCTCGGTCACGTCGCGAGTCAGCAGCAATGTGCTGCGATGAACACCGTCTGCGCCCGGCTCGCTAAACGGAAATAGTTGCACCTGAACGGCTCGGCTTGCGCCAGGGGTGTTCAATACCAATGGTTCGGAGAATTCCCCGGCGTTGAGATACTGCAAGAAATCAGGATGGCGCACCAAAAAGGCGATGCGTTGCAAGCGGTCGCGCTCGGCATTCAGGCCCAAGTGAGCCGCGAGCTGGGCATTACACCACTCGATTTTGTACTCGTGATCGAGCAGTGCCACACCATTGGGCGAGGCCTGAATGGCTAGCAAAAAGCGCTCGAGCTTGTCCCGCTCGGCCTTCACCTCTGCCTGCACACGCCTCAGCCGCTGGTACATCCGGTAATGCAACTCGTCCCAATGACCCGAAAGGCGCGGCACCGGCTGCTTACCCGTGCCAAGCCAGGATTCAAGGCGCCGTGCCTGCCAGTCTTCTAGTGCGACCCATATGCCAAACGCCAAGAACGCGCCCGCAACCATACCCGCCTTAGCAGCCAGGACATGGCCGATCCACAGGCATAAACCAAAGAGGGTTAGGGCGATCAGCAGGCGACGCATGCGCGCATGCTACCTAAACTCACAGCGAAGATTTAACCTGGCGGTCTACGTCAGGCACCAGTCAACCGGCAGTGCGTGGCGGGCTCAGGCGGTAACCCGCTCCACGCACGGTTTCAAGCCAGGTTGAAATGTTGGCGGGCTCCAAGGCCTCTCGCAGGCGCTTGATGTGAACATCTACAGTGCGCTCTTCGATGAATACGTGGTCACCCCACACCTTGTCGAGCAGTTGGCTTCGGCTGTGTACACGCTCGGGATGCGCGCAAAGATAAATCAACAGCTTGAATTCAGTTGGCCCGAGCTTCAGATCTGTCAGCGAACCGCTGTTCTCGTAAGTCACCTTGCGGGTAGCTGGATCCACTCGCAAGCCATTGAGTGTCACCACCTCCTGACTGACCTGCGGTGCACGACGGCGTAGCACAGCCTTTATTCGTGCCACAAGCTCCTTGGGCGAAAACGGCTTGGTCAAGTAATCGTCCGCACCTGCCTCAAGGCCATGCACAGTATCCTCTTCGGAGGCTCGAGCTGTAAGCATGATAATGGGCAAGTCGCGGGTACGCACATCGCCGCGCAACGAGCGCGCAAGTCCCAGGCCCGATGCACCTGGGAGCATCCAGTCAAGCACGATGACGTCTGGCAGCACGCCACGAATGATGCGCTGTGCATCCTCCGCTGATGCGGCCGCCTGGGGCGTAAAACCGGCATGACGAAGGTTGACGCACAACAACTCGGCAATGGCCGGCTCGTCCTCAACTACAAGCACGTTGGTCGTCATGCGGCTTGCTCGGCAACCGGGGTGTGCCGTACGTCTGTGCCTTCGGCGATGTAGATCACCAACTCGGCAATGTTCTTGGCATGATCCCCTATGCGCTCAATAGCCTTGGCTACGAACAATAAGTCCAGTGCAGCACTAATGGTGCGCGGATCTTCCATCACGTAGGTGATCAGCTTGCGGGTAAAGCCCTCGAACTCGGCATCGATCAGTTTGTCGTCACGCAAGATCTCTTTGGCTGATGTTGTGTCCAGGCGGGCGAATGCGTCAAGTGCCTTGCGCAGCAGCTTGCCAGCCAACTCTGCCTCCAGGCGCAAATCGGAAAACGTCATATTGCGCGGCAAAGTGGTGGCCATCAGTTGCTTGGTCAATCTCGCAATACGTACAGCCTCATCACCCCCACGCTCAAGGTTGGTGGTGCACTTGCTCACGGCAAACAACAGGCGCAGGTCACGCGCAGTAGGCTGCCGCTTGGCAATCACCGTACTACAGGCATGGTCGATCTGCACTTCCAGTGCATTGACACGGTTCTCACGGTCAATCACTTCTTCGGCAACTGCTAGATCGGTATGCGCCAGGGCAAAAATTGCATTTGTGAGCTGCTGCTCCACAAGCCCGCCCATGGACAGCACTCGGGCACACAGGTCGTTGAGCTCGGCGTCGAACTGTGACGAAAGATGCTTATCCATTATTACTCCGTAATGTATATGCCATTTACTGCTTTATCGAGTTTAAAATATTTTATATACGCCAAACAGTAAATGAACGGGCCGCACAGGATTAACGAACTCGTGACACTTTCTGTATTAGCGAACTATCTCAGCTCGGTATTCAGAAAACTCCAATTTAATATAGAAAGTTTATGTGACGTCTTTGTGACGGACATAATTCTCCAGCGTAAGTGCTTATCAACGACATATTACTGTCATCACCGATCACTACATTCAGTTTCAATAAAATGACATATCTAAATCGTTGCTGACTCAAACCATTACAAATTAGCTGATCTTTCCATGGACCCTCAGTCCAGCCTGATTCGGCGTCGATTTACCCAGTGCGAGACAGTATGCCCGTGTGCCCTCGTGAATCACATGATGTCCACTTGCCCTTGGCTTAGCCGTAGCAAGCGAGGGACAACTCCCCTACAAAACGGGATGTCGCGCAATCTATGAACATGTCTGCAATCAAGCTGCTTAACCGCGAACTCAGTATTCTTGAATTTAATAAACGCGTGCTCGCGATGTCCATGCGCGAGGACGTGCCGCTACTAGAGCGGCTGCGCTATGTATGCATCGTCTCATCCAACCTCGACGAATTTTTCGAAATCCGTTTTCCAGACGTACAGCCCGAGGCGCTGCGTTTGCTCGGTGCAGCGCAAGCAGCGCGTACGCTCAAGCAGGTTTGCGACTGCGCGCAGGAACTGGTGCACCAGCAGTACGATATCTACAACCAGGTGTTGATTCCCGCTTTGGCTGCGCAGTCTGTGGTGCTACTGTCGCATGCGCAGCGCAACGATCGGCAGCGCAAATGGGTCTCGGACTTCTTTCACCGCGAAGTCAAACCTCTGCTCACACCGATAGCGCTGGATCCTGTGCATCCCTTCCCCATGGTGGCCAACAAGTCGCTCAACTTCATCGTCAAGTTGGCGGGTAAGGATGCATTTGGTCGCGAGAATCCCATCGCCATTGTCAAGGTGCCGCGCGTTTTGGCGCGTGTTATTCAGTTACCAGCAAACATCAGCGACGGTAAGCAAGCCTTCGTGATGCTTTCAAGCG
>CAYSMM010000103.1:6184-7963 GCA_964432095.1 uncultured Burkholderiaceae bacterium
GCGAGACGGAGCGCTTCTCGCAATTCCGCGTGACGCGTGATAGCGACCTGCTGGTAGATGAACAAGAAGTCGGTAACCTGCGCCAGGCGATGCGCTTAGGTCTCACTCAACGTCATTTTGGTAACGCCGTGCGCCTGGAGGTGTCACGTCAATGCCCGGACGACTTGGCTGAGCTACTGCTGCGCCAGTTCAACATCGATCAGGACGTACTCTTCCGCGTTGACGGGCCTGTGAACCTGGTTCGCCTCACGCAACTCATCGACATGGTGAGCAGCAAGACCTTGCGTTTTGCCCCCTTCACGCCGTCTTGGCCGAAGGCTTTGCCCGCGAACGCCTCGTACTTCGACGCACTCCATCAGCATGACGTGCTGATGCATCACCCATTTGAGTCCTTCGATCCTGTGATCGGTTTGCTCAAAGAGGCCGTAGCCGACCCCAGGGTTCTGGCGATCAAGCAAACCATTTATCGCGCCGGAACAGATTCCGCATTGATGGAGCTGTTAGTCGAGGGCGCGCGCCGTGGCAAGGAGGTCACGGCCGTTGTCGAGCTGAAAGCCCGCTTCGATGAAGAGGCCAATATCAACTGGGCCGACCAGTTGGAAAGCGTCGGCGCACAGGTCGTGTACGGCGTGGTGGGCCTCAAAACGCATGCCAAGATGCTGCTCATTACCCGACGCGAGGGCAGCAAGCTCAAGCGTTATGCCCACCTTTCAACCGGCAACTACAACCCACGCACCGCGCGGCTTTACACCGACCTAGGCTACATGACAGCCAATACTGAACTCACTGCAGATGTAGACCACGTGTTCCAGCATCTCGCAAGCCAGTCCAAAGTACAGCCGCTCAAGCATTTGTGGCTCGCACCTTTTTCGATGCACCGCCACTTTGTGGAATGGATCAATAAGACTGCTGCGGCCGCCAAATCGCACCCGAGGCAGGTACGCATCGTTGCCAAGATGAACGCCCTGACAGACGAGAGCTTGATCGAAGCGCTGATTGCTGCCGGGAAAGCTGGAGTAAAAATTGATCTAATCGTACGAGGCGCATGCATGCTGCCACCTGGGGTGAAAGGCCACACCGACAACATTCGCATTCGTAGCGTCGTGGGGAGATTTCTTGAGCACTCGCGCGTGTTTTACTTTCGCGCAGGTAAAGATGAGGCGCTGTATCTGGCGAGTGCCGACTGGATGGGACGCAACATGTTCCGCCGCATTGAGATTGCCTGGCCGATTCTGGACAAGGCCTTGCGTCAGCGCATCGTGGACGAATGCCTCACGCCCTATCTGCACGATGGCACCGACGCCTGGCTGGCTCAGCCCGACGGCAGCTATACAGTCTCCGACGGCAGCTCCCCGTCGGCGCAGCGTGCACTCATGGCGCTGCACGGGTCCGCCACATGAACAATAGCAAAAGCGCAGAATGGAGCTGATACTCTGGCGCCATACAGAGGCTGAACCGGCCGTCGGTCAGCAGGCCGATGATGACCGGCCACTCACAGCCAAAGGCCGCATACAGGCCGAACGGATGGCGCAGTGGCTAGATCAGCACCTGCCAGCCAACGCGCGCATCCTCGTAAGTCCTGCTGTGCGAGCGCAGCAAACCGCCTCCGCCTTGGCCGCCTTCGGTAGAAAACTGCGAACGGTCGATACCGTCGGCACACAGG
Source organism: uncultured Burkholderiaceae bacterium (assembly GCA_964432095.1). Taxonomy (GTDB): domain Bacteria; phylum Pseudomonadota; class Gammaproteobacteria; order Burkholderiales; family Burkholderiaceae_C; genus CAYSMM01. Next base: position 7,848 of record CAYSMM010000103.1, read on the forward strand.
CCACTGCGCAGGATCTGCTGCAAGCAGCCGCTTGGCCGGATTTTGACCGCCCGGTAGTCCTCGTGGGCCATCAACCCACGCTCGGACGCACCGCTGCGTATCTGGTTTCGGGCGCG
>CAYSMM010000104.1:0-1921 GCA_964432095.1 uncultured Burkholderiaceae bacterium
AAGCCCGAGCTTATTGCTGATGGTGATGTCCGTGCGCATCATGACTGGCTTTGAGTGTTTGTTGCTGCGGAGAGGTGTAAGAAAGCTGCATCACGCCTTGCGTAGCGCCCGCGACCGCGCGCTGCGCCAATTGGTCAACCGGTTCGGCTGCGTAACACACCGTGCGCAACAGCATGGGCAGATTCACGCCGGTGATCACACGCACATTGTCGGCCGCCAGCTTTTGCGCAACGTTGCATGGCGTAGCGCCAAACACGTCGGTCAGCACCAGCGCGCCGGAGGCGTCGCGCACACGCTCCAGCAGCGCCTCGGCCTGCGCCAGCGACTGCGACGGGTCGTCGCCAGGCTTGATGTCCAGCGCCTCCAGCGGCGCAGGGCAAGCACTCCACACATGCGTGGCGCAAGACTTGAGTGCGCTGGCCAGCGGCTCGTGCGCAATGATCAATATTCCGCTCATCTCGGTTGCAGTTTACTGTTTTGGCATTCTTGGCACTCTCGCGATAAACCACAGGTACGACGCGGCCATCAGTGCTAAAAGCAGTGCAAATGCCGCCTGAAAGCTGGCCACCCTGGACAGCCCAGCTGCACCGAAAGCGTCGATGCATACGCCCACCAGCCACTGCAGGGCGAACGCGCCGCCGAATATCAACAAGTTGGCCGCGGTGTTCACGCGGCCCGCCAGTTGCGGCACAAAATACTGCGACAGCGTGATTTGCGACATCGAGGTCACGCTGATGCCCGCAAACGCCACCGCCCACAACACCCAGGCCCACGCGCCCGCCTGCGCACCCAAGGCGATGACCAGCGCCCACAATGCAAGACCGAGGGGCAGCAGGTTGCGGATCAATGTGCTTGCGGTATAGCCACGCGACAGCAAACGCGGCAACGCAAGACCCCATGCGAGAAATGCGCTGCCCATGGCAGCATGCACCACGAGAATGCTCCATGCCGCCTGTGCCGCGCTGTAGCCGGTCACCTGCGTGAGCCACGGCCCCACCCACAGCGTCTGCACGGCCAGCAAGCCGCCATACATCAGCACAAGAAACGGCACCATACTGCGAAAGTACGCATGCCGGAACACCGCGGCATAGCTCTGTGACAGCGCAGTATTGCTGGCTGACGCGGCGCTCACCTGCGGCTTGGGCACCGCCGGCGAGTAGCGCCAGATGAGCGCAATCGCCAGCAGCAGCGCAGCTAGCGCAGCCCAGAACACGCCGCGCCAGCCGATGACAGGCACCGCCCACTGCACTGGCGCAGACGACACAATCATTCCTACCGATCCGGTGGTGAGCATCCAGGTGGACAGCCGTGCGTTGAGCGCCGGGTCAAACCAGTGGCGAAAGCCGGTGTACGGCGCCATCAGGCATGCAGAGACACCGATGCCAAACAGCAATCTACCGATACTCAGCTCTGTAAATGTCGATGCCTGGGCGAATACAAGGCAGCCAAGCACTGCTACACATAGCAGCATAGACTCGACCTTGCGCGATCCAAAACGGTCGAGCCAATGGCCGAGCGGCCACTGCGTGGCCGTGAAGCCGAGAAAGTACATCGCCGACAAGAAACCTAGTTCAGACGCACTGAGCGAAAAATCACGCACCAGCTCAGGCGCGATCACGGCGTTGACGCTGCGTAATGCCGCCGACAACAAATAGGCCAACGCAAACACTGCGAACACTGTGACAGCGCTGGGCAGCGGCTTGAGCACGTGAGGAGCAGCCGTCATCACTGCGGCATCGCAATGCTGCCGAAGAACTGCTCGGCAGCGTCGCGGTTGAAACGCGCGAGCGGAGCGGTCACCACCGCCTGATATACACGCGTGCCTTGGGTGAACACCGCGGCGTGCTCGATCAGGTCTTGCCCATCGGGCCGCTTGCCTTGCAACAGCAGGCGTTTCGCCTCGGCGTTGGGTGTTGCGCCC
>CAYSMM010000104.1:1931-7850 GCA_964432095.1 uncultured Burkholderiaceae bacterium
CCTTGGGCACAAAACTGACAGCGGGGCTATTGCTGCTGCCCATAGCTGCGATGTTGGCAGCGAGCCGGTTGCGCATCCACACCAGCGTAGGCGTTACCTGTGTTGCGTCTTTGATGTCGGCCGCGCCGATGGAAAACATCATGCCGCCAGCAGCACAAGCGGTGAGGGTAAACGACGTCTGGGTGTTATGCAGCAGGAGCGCACGGGTTTCACGTTGCGGCTTACACGGCATCAGCAGTTGCAACTCGGCAGCGTCCTGGCCAGCGCCGGTACGTACGTCGCGCCAATCCAGCGCCGGGCTGCAAGCAGCCAGCAGCGCACAGGCTAAGACGGCTGTACGTCGGCTACGCATCTCCCCCGAGCTGCCTATACTCTTTTCTGTCATGAGTTCATTATCCCTGTCGCTGGCCAAACGGGTTACCGCGGCCACGCTGATGTTATATGTCGCCATGCTCGGAGCAAGGCCTGCTGCCGCATTCGCTCAGCAGTTGCCGCTGGCGCACGATTTGCGCGCGCATGCGAAAGAGGCGCTCAAGACCGGACAGCCAGTGGTACTGCTCGTCAGTTTGCCCGGCTGCGAATATTGCGAGCGCATTCGTAAACAGGAGCTGCAGCCGCGGCGCACGGCCACCGCCGAGCCGCAAGTGCTGTCATGGCAAATCGACCTGCAAAGTGCGAGAGCCTTGCGGGACTTTGACGGCAAGCGGCTGACGCACGACACTTTAGCGCGGCGCTATCGTGCCCGTTTCGCGCCCACCGTGCTGTTCCTGGGGCCCACAGGAGAGCCGTTGGCCGAGCCGCTGGTGGGCTACCAGAGCGAAGATTTTTACGGCGCATACTTTGAAGAGCGGCTGGCTCAGGCTCGCCAGAAGCTTGAGAACAACGCTTCTTGTAGCAATCGAAGTGCTGATACTATTATGGGTAACATGTTATTTATTCATACGGATAAAGCAGATACGGCATATTACATATGTGAGTAATATGACACAAGAATCCATGCAAGCACCACCAGCTGGCAACCCGCCGTTGTCCGACATCTCGGGCGCGACGCTGGATTTCTCCAGCCGCATGAGCTACAGCGACTACCTGGGCCTGGACAAGCTGCTGGCTGCGCAGAATCCGCGTACACAGGCGCATGACGAGATGTTGTTCATCGTAGTGCATCAGGCCAGCGAGCTGTGGATGAAGCTCGTCATGCACGAGCTGAAGGCGGCGCGCGAGCAAATCAGGCTCGGCGAGGCTGGACATGCGCTCAAGATGCTGTCGCGCGTGCGCGGCGTGCTGTGGCAGATGATTCAGATGTGGGACGTGTTGTCCACCATGACGCCGGCCGACTATCTGAGCTTTCGCAACGCACTCGGCCAGTCGTCGGGCTTTCAGTCGTACCAGTATCGCGCCTGCGAATTCCTGATGGGTGGCAAGGACGCGCGTATGCTCGCGCCGCACGCGCACCGGCCCGAGCTGCACGAGCCCTTGATGACGCTGCTGCACGAGCCAAGCATTTACGACGAGGTGTTGCGGCTTTTGGCGCGCAAAGGCTTTGCCATCGACGCGACGCACCTGACGCGCGACTTCAGCCAGCCGTATGCCGCCAACGCCTCCGTGCGTGCCGCTTGGACGCAGATCTACCGCAACACCGAACAGCACTGGCAGCTCTACGAGCTCGCCGAGAAGCTGATGGATGTGGAAGACTGGTTTCAGCTCTGGCGCTACCGCCACATGGCCGTCGTGCAACGCATCATCGGCGGTAAATCCGGCACCGGTGGCACCAGCGGCGTGGCGTACCTCAAGCAAGCCGTTGGCCGGCCGATGTTTCCGGAATTGATGGAAGTGCGCACAGGGCTATGAACGCACAAGTCCTCGCCGGCTTCTCGCACTTTTTCGCGCATTGCGGCGATGAGCTGCACTGCACTGCGCACAGCCACCACCCCTGGCCCGACTGCACACGCGATGCGCAGTTGCAGGCTTGGCTGGACGGCGCCACCCAGACCGACCAGAAGTGGGACAAGGTGTTCGGCGAGGTTCTGCCCGAGGCGCAAGGTCACATCGCACGGCTACTCAACACCAGCCAGCCGCAGCAAGTGGCGTTTGCACCCAACACGCACGAATTCGTAGTCCGTCTGTACTCCTGCCTTGATTTCTCGCGCCCTGTGCGGGTGTTGTCCACCGCGCATGAGTTTCACAGCTTCACGCGGCAGACCCGCCGCCTAGTTGAAACTGGACACGCGCATTGGCAACGGGTGCCGGCTGATCCGCAAGCAGATTTTGCCGAGCGCGTCATCAGCGCCGTACAGCAAGGCGAGTGGCACATGGTGTGGCTGTCGTCAGTGCTGTTTGACAGCGGCCTGAACTGGCTGGACGCAGCGACGCTGGATCGCATCACCCGCGCGCTTGCGCCGCATACGCTGCTCGTCATCGATGGCTACCACGCCTTCATGGCGCTGCCGGTCGACATGAGCGCCGCCAAAGACCGCGCGTTCTACACCGCCGGCGGCTACAAATACGCCATGGCCGGCGAAGGCGCGTGCTTTTTGCATGTGCCACAGGCGTTTGTGCAGGCAAGTCACCTGAGGCCGGTGAGCACTGGCTGGTTTGCCGATTTTGGCGCGCTCGCGGGCCCGCAAACCGGGCCGGTGAGCTACGCCAACGACGGCATGCGCTTCTTCGGTGCCACCTTCGACCCCTCGGCTCTTTACCGCCTCAACGCGGTGCAGCGCTGGCTGCAAACACTGGGGATCACGCCGGGTCATATTCACACTCATGTGCGCACTTTGCAGCATGAGTTTCTTGAAGGGCTAAATACTCTACCGAGGTTCATTGCGTTACTTTGTCATGAAAGCCAGAGTTGGATAGGTACTCATAGAGGTAATTTCGTTTCACTGCCATTTAGCGATGCTGCAGGCATTGAAGAACGACTCAATGCAGCCCGCATCCGCACTGACCGGCGCGACGCACGTATCCGCTTTGGCTTTGGCGTTTATCACGACGCGGCATTCGTTGCACGCTTGCTGGAGCGCCTGTCGCGGCTGTGACCGGTTAGTGCGTGCTGCCCGAGGTTGCGGTACGCCTACACCCACCCGTACCCTGCTTTCTGAGCATATGCCTTTTTTCTAGGCATTTTCATAGACGAAACCGTACGACGTGAATGCAACGACAGCAGCAAAAAACCCACGCCTACCCTTGTGAAACGGCTAATCTCAGAGTAGCATTCGCTTTGCGTAGTGGTGAGAGTACCCCTCGATCTGCTACAGCAAGACGGATCACGACAGCTCTAGAGTTTTAACCATTAAAGGATCGATCACATGGCAACTGCGAAGAAACCTGCTGCGAAGAAAGCCGCAGCAAAAAAGCCGGCTGCAAAAAAGGCTCCCGCCAAAAAAGTAGCCGCAAAGAAGCCCGCTGCTAAGAAAGCGCCCGCCAAGAAGGCAGCACCGGCCAAGAAAGTAGCCGCGAAAAAGCCTGCAGCGAAGAAGGCTGCCAAGACCAAAGTCGCACGCAAGCCCAACGCTGCTTTCATGAAGGCCATGACCCCCAGCGCAGCTCTGGCCGCCGTGATTGGCGACAAAGCCATGCCGCGCACGGAAGTCACCAAGAAGATTTGGGAATACATCAAGAAGAACAAGCTGCAAGACGCAGTAAACAAGCGCATGATCAACGCTGATGCCAAACTGAAGGAAATCTTCAAGAAGGCACAAGTGTCGATGTTCGAAATGACCAAACTGGTCAACGCACACCTGAAGTGATGCACGATTAAGAGCTCCGCTCAGAGGGCTCTGCTCAGGCAAGCGCCGGCGCCACAAGGCCCGGCGCTTTTTCCTTCTCACGCGTATCGCCACTCAACGTGGACGCACAAAACACAGGTGAGCAAGCCGGTTGGGCCACAAGCTGATGCGTCTGCAAAGCCTATGCGCGGTACTTTACCCCGCGACACACGCGATTGAAGAGCCGAGGCAGGCTTGATCTGCCACAATCTTCCTATGACTTCATCTCCCTTCGCTCCACTGAAAAACGACACCTTCATCCGAGCGCTGCACCGCCAACCCACCGACTACACCCCGGTGTGGCTGATGCGTCAGGCCGGGCGCTATCTGCCCGAGTACAACGCTACACGCGCCAAGGCGGGCAGCTTCATGGGGCTGGCGACCCATCCGCAGTTTGCGTGCGAGGTCACATTGCAGCCGCTTGAGCGCTATGCGCTTGACGCGGCGATTTTGTTCAGCGATATCCTCACGTTGCCCGACGCGATGGGCTTGGGCCTGTCGTTCGCGCAGGGCGAAGGCCCGCGCTTTGCTAAGCCGGTGCGTGACGAGGCAGCTGTAGCCAAGCTCGCCGTGCCCGACATGGCGAAGCTGCAATATGTATTTGATGCGGTCACACTGATCCGCCGCGAACTAGGTGGCCGCGTACCGCTGATCGGCTTTAGCGGCAGCCCATGGACGCTGGCCTGCTACATGGTGGAAGGCGCAGGCAGCGACGATTACCGCCTGGTCAAGACGATGCTGTATCAGCGGCCCGACCTGCTGCACCGCATCCTGGCTGTCAATGCCGACGCGGTGGCGGCCTACCTGAACGCGCAGATCAAAGCGGGCGCGCAGACGGTGATGATTTTTGATTCATGGGGCGGCGTACTGGCCGACGATGCATTTCATGCGTTCAGCCTCGCTTACACCCAGCGCGTGCTCAAGCAACTCAAGCCCGAACACGAGGGCGTGCGAATCCCGCGCATCGTGTTCACCAAAGGCGGCGGGCTGTGGCTGGAGTCGATTGCCGCGAGCGATTGCGACTGCGTGGGTGTGGACTGGACGCTGAGCCTGGCGCAGGCGCGTGCGCGCGTGGGTGCGCGCGTGGCGATTCAAGGCAATCTCGACCCCATGGTGCTGTTCGCCTCGCCCGATCAGATTCGCGGCCACGTGGCCAAGACGCTGGAGAGCTTTGGTATCCCTCAAACAGGGTATGGCCATGTGTTCAATCTGGGCCACGGCATCAGCCAGTTCACGCCACCTGAGAACGTGACGGTGCTGGTCGATGCGGTACACGACTACAGCCGCAAAATGCGCCGTGGCAGTGCTGCCGCGGCTTAAGTAACTGCAAGAAATCCGACAGTTGACGATTGTGTACTTCGCGCGCAAGTAAACACTAACGTTCACGCCATAATGCCGCACCGCAGCGGTTATTCACAAAATCGTGCTTTTCCGCTTGACAAGGCACAAAACCTGCGCGGTACCGCATTTTGTGGTGTAAGTGATTGATTTTTATGGGGCTAGCGATATGCTGAAATTGTGAGCAGCCGTTAAAACCCGTCGAGAAATCAATCACTTGACGCCAGTGTGACAGAGATGCTCACAAAGTTGTCCACAAGCGGTAGGGGTGGACTCAACTGCTACAGTGCCACGCCATGACTGCTCGCGCGTCTACCCAACCGCCCTCTCAAATGCTGCTGCCATCGCGGGTGCAAGTGGCCACCGATTCGCCCCTGCACTTTGCGCTCACTTATCGCCACTCGCACCCGTTGGTGCGAGGCACGATGGTCGTCGCTCCATTGGCACACCGCCGCGTGATCGGCGTAGTGGTGGATGCTGATCACGCAGACCAGGCAAGCCCTGCCAGCGCAAGCGCTGGCCGTGAAGAGCTCGAAACCAAGCCGCTGCACGCCGTGCTCGACAGCCTGCCAGCGCTCAGCACCACGTGGCTCAAACTCATGCAGTTTGCGGCGGGCTACTACCAGCGCCCGCTTGGCGAGTTGATGGCCGCAAGCCTGCCGCAAATGCTGCGCGATGGCGACAGTGCCTTGCTCGATAGGGTATTGAATCACTTATACCCTGCTGTGTATAAATTCAAAGCTGACATTCATAAACCAGTGACTAATTTATACAACAGTAAGTATCCGGCTGTAGCAGCTCTTGCCAGTGCGCTGCTGCA
>CAYSMM010000105.1:0-225 GCA_964432095.1 uncultured Burkholderiaceae bacterium
TCATGGCGCAGCCGCTGATGGCGCGCTTGCGTGCGCAGCATCCGCAGGCGCACATTGCCGCGCTGTCCCTGCCGCACATAGCACCCGTATTGCGCGCGATGCCAGAAGTCAACGCGGTCATCGACGCTGCATTCACGCACGGCAAGCTGCAGTGGGGCCTGCGCCGCGCACTGGCGCGTACGCTCAAGGCACAGGCGTTTGATGTGGCCTATGTGTTGCCCAACT
>CAYSMM010000105.1:235-7620 GCA_964432095.1 uncultured Burkholderiaceae bacterium
GGGCCGCTACGGGCTGCTCAACCATCGCCTGCCCAACCCGCCCAAAGGCGGGCGGCCGCTGATGCCGCAGTTCTACGCGGCGCTTGCCGGCACCGACGCTACACCGCTTCCAACATCCCTCACCGAGCCCACGCTTGCATGCAGCAGCGCAAGCGTGCAAGCGGCACAAGCGCAGCACCGCATGACGCAGCCTTACATTGTGCTTGCGCCCGGCGCAGAGTACGGCCCCGCCAAACAATGGCCTGCGCAGCACTTTCGCGCAGCGGCATCGCTTGCCGTTACGCAAGGCTTTGAAGTGCTGGTGCTGGGCGGGCCTAAGGACAAAACAATAGGACTCAGTATTGCGCAAGGCCTGGCTGGCGTACACAACCTTTGCGGCAGCACCACGCTGGACGAGGCAATCGCCCTGCTCGCAGGCGCAAAAGGCGCAATCAGTAATGATTCGGGCCTGATGCATGTGGCCGCGGCACTCAAGGTGCCCACCGTAGGACTTTATGGCAGCACCTCACCGCATCACACTCCACCGGCTGCACACCATTCAGCCACAATCTGGCTTCAGATCGAATGCAGCCCATGCTACGCGCGCACCTGCCGCTTTGGCCACACGCGCTGCCTGCACGACATCACACCGCAAATGGCCTGGAGCGAACTCTCGGCACTGATGACCTGAATATGAACAAAGACCGCGAATTCATTCTCACGCTCTCGTGCGCAGACACCAAGGGTATTGTGTACGCTGTGTCGGGCCTGCTGTATCAGGCCGGCTGCAACATCATCGACTCGCAGCAGTTCGGCGACGAAGGCACCGGCTTGTTTTTCATGCGGGTGCACTTTGAGGCACCCGCGCATCTGGCTGCGCAAGAAAAGCTCGCCATGTTGTTCGAGAACGTGCGCGCGAAGTTCGGCATGCAGGCGCAGTTTCATGCGGTGGCGCGCAAGGCGCAGGTGATGATTCTCGTGAGCAAGCATGGCCATTGCCTCAATGATTTGCTGTATCGTCATTCAAGCGGCCAGTTGCCGATTGAGATTGCTGCCGTGGTGTCCAACCACGCCGACCTGCAGGCCATGACACAGAGCCATGGCGTGGTGTTTCATCACCTGCCGCTGGCCGCCGGGGCGAGCGAGCAAGACAAGCGCGCACAGGAGCAGCAGATCGAGGCGCTGATCGTGAGAGAGCAGATCGACCTGGTGGTGCTCGCGCGATACATGCAGATCCTGTCACCGCAGTTATGTGCCACGCTCAGCGGACGCGCGATCAACATTCACCACTCGTTCCTGCCCAGCTTCAAAGGCGCCAAGCCCTACTACCAGGCGCATGAGCGCGGCGTCAAGGTGATTGGTGCCACGGCGCACTACGTGACGGCCGATCTGGATGAAGGCCCCATCATCGAGCAGGAGGTCGAGCGCGTCGATCACACCATGAGCCCCGAAGAATTGACGGCTGTGGGCCGCGACGTGGAGTGCGTGACGCTGGCACGCGCCGTGCGCTGGCATGTAGAGCACCGCGTATTGATGAACGGCCACAAAACCGTGGTGTTCAAGTAAAGTCTGCGTATGGCACGCCCCAAACCGCAAGTGACCAATACGCCCGAGGACGTTGAAGCGGCGTTTTACGAGGCGCTGCGCAAGGCCGACATCGAGGCGCTCATGGCGTGCTGGGCCGACGAGGACGACATCGTATGCGTGCACCCCGGCGGCCCGCGCTTTACGGGTGCAGGTGCCATCCGCGCGAGCTTCGATCAGATTTTTCAGGCCGCAGGCGGCATCGATGCCAGCATTCATGCACTGCACCGCGTGCACACCCTGAGCACTGCCGTGCACAGTGTGGTAGAGCGCGTGCAGATCAAGGCTGCCGAGTCGCTGCCAGCCGAGGCACACGTGATTGCCACCAACGTCTACATCAAAACCGCCCTCGGCTGGAAGCTGGTGGTGCACCACGCCAGCCCTGGCACCGCGCGTGAGACGGCGGAGGTGCGCGAAGGCCCTGCGGTTCTGCATTGAGTGGACCGAGATGATGCAATACGATAGTACACTGTGTATAGCACTTTTACTGCACGGCTATCATCCAGACAAAGCATGTTAGTGCCATGAGTATTGCCACATTTGATGCCTTGGAGTCAACCGTTGCACCGCCCTACCGCGCGCCATGGTGGCTTGTGGGCGGCAACGCGCAAACGATCTGGCCAGCGCTGTTTTCTCGCCCATCACAACATTCGCATACGCCGCGCTACACGCGCGAGCGCTGGTCAACGCCGGACAGCGACTTCATCGATGTGGACTTCTTGCAAGGCGGCACTGGGAGCTCGCCTTTCTTGGTGATGTTTCATGGCCTTGAAGGCTCGTCGAACAGTCACTATGCACGTGCATTCGCGGCGTGGTGCGCCACGCGAGGCTGGGGCTTTGCCGTGCCGCACTTTCGAGGTTGCTCAGGCGAGCTCAACCTCGCGCCGCGTGCTTATCACTCAGGCGATCATGCCGAGGTGGGCTGGGTTCTCGCGCGCATGCGCGAGCGTATGCACTCGCGCACAATCTACGCCATTGGCGTATCGCTGGGTGGTAATGCGCTGCTGCGCTGGGCGCAGGAGATGGGCAGTGAGGCCGTACGCATGGCCAGCGCAGTGTGCGCAGTATCGTCACCCATAGACTTGGCCGCAGGCGGCGCAGCCATCTCGCGCGGCTTTAACCGGCAGGTGTACACGCGCATGTTTTTGAAGACGATGAAGCCCAAGGCGCTGCAAAAACTCAAGCAGCACCCCGGTTTGTTCGATGCGGCTACGCTGCTCGCAGCACGTGATTTGTATGAATTCGACAATGTGTTCACCGCGCCGCTGCACGGCTTCAAGAACACAGAGGATTATTGGGCGCGCGCGTCCGCCAAGCCGCACCTGCACCGCATACGAATCCCCGCGCTCGTAATCAACGCGAAAAACGACCCGTTCCTACCTGCGAGTGCGCTGCCTGGCCTGCACGAGGGCGGGCCGCATGTGCTGCTCGAACATCCCGCGCACGGCGGGCATGTGGGCTTTGCACATGGCCGCTTTCCGGGCACGGTGGACTGGTTGCCCGCGCGCGTAACGCACTTCTTCGTGCACGGCGCGTAGCATTACCGACATCATGGACGACATCGTCAAACAGGCGATGGCCAAGTGGCCCACGGTACCGCATTGCTACGGCTGGCTGGCCATGGATGCACGCGGCGACTATTACATGCGCGACGACCGCGTGCAGGCGCATGGCTACTTTTGCAGCAGTGCAGCCGCCAAGGGAAGCCGAGTGAATCACGACAAGCTGCTGGCCTTCATCCACCGCAATTTGTCACACGATGCGCAAGGTTGCTGGTACTTTCAAAACGGCCCGCAGCGCGTGTACCTGGAGCTTGAGGCTGCACCCTTCGTGTGGCGCATCACACCACCCGCAACGGCTGGCGGCCCCTATGCCGTGCATGCGCATTGCGGGCACGCCGTGACGGTAGACGAGGCGTTGCTCGACGAGCAGGGCCGCCTGTTTTTATGCACGCCCATGGGCCTGGGCTTGGTGCACACCCAAGACGTGGGCATTGCGGCCGAATGGTTGGAACGTGAGACGCTACCCACCACCACGTTGCCGTTTGCCGAGATGCCCGCGCGCTATGGCTACGTGCTCAGCCCGCAGCGAGCCGCACAGTCCTAAACGGCTATTTCGCGAGCGTGGCCAGATACTCCACAGCGGCCTTGATGTCGGCATCGCTGGCATTACCTGCCCCACCACGCGGCGGCATCGCACCCTTGCCCTTGATGACCGAGGCCGTCATCGCGTCGATGCCGGTGGCGATGCGCGGCGCCCATGCAGCCTTGTCGCCGGCTTTGGGCGCACCAGCCACACCCGCGGCGTGGCATGCCGAACAAACTTGCTTATAGAGCGCCTCGCCCGCATTGGCCTTGGCAGCCGCTGGGGCTGCAGCCGCTGCAACGGCCACGGCCGCAGGAGCTGCGGCGGGTGCGGGCGTCGGTGCAACAGCGGGCGTTGGTGTAACTGGGGCTGCAGGTGCTGCGGGGGCTGCGGGGGCTGCGGGGGCTGCAGGTGCTGCGGGGGCTGCAGGTGCAGTTGCATCGGCAGCTGCAGCTTTGGGTGCAGCCGGGGCTTGCGGCTCGGCAAACTTGCCGCCAGCGCCGTTGGCCATGAACACCACGGCGCGGCCAATCTCTACATCATCATAGTCCCCGCCACCCTGTGCGGCCATTGCGCCCTTGCCCTTGAGTGCCGAGTTGAGCAACGCCTCGTAACCCGTTTTGATGCGCGCGGCCCATGCAGTGACGTCGCCCACCTTAGGCGCACCTGCAACGCCAGCCGAGTGGCATACCGCGCACTGCGCCTTGTACACCTCCTCGCCGGTTTTCAGCGTACGCGGCGCGCTCGCGTCCTTCCACTCCACCTTGGCGATGGGCGCCACGCGCTTGGCAATCGCCTCAGGCGTCATCGCGTCGCTCCCGGCAGCGGGCTTGTTGCCCTGCGTCACGTAGTTGGCCAGCAGCACAATCGCCACAATCGGCACGGTAAATGACGCCACCACCGCAGCAATCAGTTGCTTGGGTGTCTTGATCGGGCCTTCGTGGCGTTCTTCTTGGTGGGATGCGTCACTCATGATGATGATGTGGGATGAATCTTAATAGGGCAGTAAAAAGCTGGTAAATCGGCGCGAAAAATCACAACCACACAACAAATCATCACGCCGCCAAACTCGACACGCGATTATAACGAGCAGCCGAGTAGCGCCTGCACTTACAGGGGCAATGGCGCCGTGCCGCGCCGCCCAAGCAGACAGGCAGGTAGAATGCACGTCGTTGTAGTCGATTGTCCGCTTGCTCGCATTTGTTTGTTTGATGCGCCAGCCGGCAACCTACCCAGGCGCCCGTAGCTCAGTTGGATAGAGTACTGCCCTCCGAAGGCAGGGGTCGCACGTTCGAATCGTGTCGGGCGCGCCAACAACAGCATTCCGAAATCCCTGCCCAGCACGCTCTGTGTGCAACTGGCAGCGCTAACAGCGCCTACTGCGCCCTATACGCCCTATCGCCCCGATCAGTCATCCGTGCTCGGCACAGCGTCCAGCCTTCGATGACCTCCCGCCGCAAGGGGTGTGGTGCTTGCACCCGATGCGACATTTGCGCGCTATGCGCTGAGGTGATCCACCGAGGCTGACGCTCAATGCGCGTGAAGCTTGCAGCCCCTATCCGCTTGCCAAGCTCGCAGTAATCGCAATACTGTAGGATGTGTAGTCCTCCATCTGCACTATCCATCACCAGAAACGGCATTTTACTCAATGAAGTATCGGGGAAATGGTGAGGGGATGCGTTGCAGGAGGCGAAGGCTTGAAGCAGAACAATTGGTTGCATACACAATGCTATCTAGAAGTGAGTGATGCTAGTTATGTACAGTGCCAGGTGCTTGGGGACTAGTTCTCTCTTTCGTCACACTTGATAGATGAACAGCGAGGATGAAACCACCGATACAAAGTAGTTCAAATACGAGTGGGATGACCCTGACTAACTGCTCGTACCCACCACTCAATGCATCACGCAGTATGAAGTGATTGCCGCTTACACCAGCCATAAGCGAGATAAAAGCCACCAACCACTTCCGTCGACTAAATAGTTGGTACGGCGTCAGCGTGATTGCAGCGTAACCAACAAACGACAGGAATCCAGAAATGCTTGCTATTGGGTGCGAAACAAACCACAACGCGCCCAATAAAAATATCATGGAGAAGTATCCAGCAGATAGTCGAACCAGTATTTGTAAAATGATATTGAACATGCTAGCTGAGGTCTCTCTATCTACACTCTTTTTGAGCTTCAGAATATGCTCGTGTGCCAAGTCCATCTACTGCTTGATAGTAGACCCACGGTACAACTGATGGTAAGTCTGGGCGTTCAGCTTTCATGTCCTTCAGGAAGTCATTGTCACACTGCTGCTGTGTCTTTCCACATGTCGAATAGCAACTGTCATGAGTCGCACATGATTTAGGAAAAAGGTCGGGCACATAGTGATCGCTGCCCTTATCACCGCAACCGGCTCCCCACGGCTTCCCATCAGGCCGAGTAGGTGCCCTTGGTGTGCGGAAGCCTTGCCCTCCTTTACCTCCAGCCGCCCCCTTCATCCCCTCCGGATCCGTAAAGCTAACCGGATCACCACCTACATACGCATAGTTGTTGGTTTGGCCTGAGGCCCAGCCGATCGGATCTTCACTGATGAAGCGTGCACATCCAGCATGGTAGTACCGCGCCCGGTAATACATCAAGCCTGTGCCGTCGTTCTCTCGGCCGGTGTACTGTTGGCTGATGCTGGCTCACTGCGCTCGGGTCACTCGCGTGCCGCTGAGCGTGGTTTGGGTGGTTTGGCCCAGGCCACCATACACGTCATCGCTGTAGCGGGTGCTCAGGGTTTGGGTGGAGTCTGCGAGCGCCAGGGTGTTGTTGTTGGCATCGGTGAGGAAGTGTTCACTGGTGGCTGCACTGATGCTGGTGCCGCTGGCGGTGAGGCGCTGGCGCAGCTGGGTTTGGTCAATGCCCGCCGTCAGTAGGTTTGCAATCAGAGAGGCTTGCGTGGCATCGGTGCCTTTAGCGGTGGTGTTGGCCTCACCCAGCTCTTGCACGAAGTTGGCGCCGTCGGCTTTCTTGTAGATGAGGCTGCTCAACTGGCTGGCCGCTGGCTCAGCGTGCCGTAGCTGCTGCGGTCGACGCCGCACGCTTGCGGGCCACCTTGGCAACGCGGCCCGCGATGGCCCTGCTTGAGGTTTGGGTCTTGGGTAGCGTCTTGAGCTGAGCATTGAGATGCGCAAAGTAGGCCGCCACGGTGCGAAACCGGCGTGCGGTGTCGTCTTTGACCGCCCACAGTTGCTGCAGCGTGTCGTCTGTTGCAAGCGTGCGTTGTTTACTCGTCATGCGGGGCTCCTAACACTTCTTCGGGGGTGGCAATCAACGGCGGCTCGTAACCGAGCTGGCGCAAAGTGGCTTCAATCTTGGCGCGGGCAAACACGCTGGCCAGGTGCCGGAAGTTGAAGCTGGCTACGACCTGCACCTGATGGCTAGCGGCCACCGCAATGTGGGCCGCATCGGCCAGGGCCTTAGCGGGCAAGGCGCGACGCGCAATCAACAACTGTGCCAGATAGCTGGCCTCTTCCGTCAAGCTCAGTACTTTGAGTTTGGTGATGGCTTGCAGGCGAAGTTGCACCTGCTGCGGGTGCCCGCGCACGATTTCGTCTTGCACGATGGGCGACACCAGCAGTTGAAAGCGACTTTGCGCCGCCCACAGCGCTTGCGCTTGCAACTGCCGGGCTGCCTTCACGGGGTCACGACTGGGCCGGGCCGTCAGGTAGCTGATGACGGAGGTTTCCACGTAAATGCGCGGCT
>CAYSMM010000106.1:0-7584 GCA_964432095.1 uncultured Burkholderiaceae bacterium
CTTGAGATCTCGCGCCCGCAGTCGCCCGGCCTGACAGCTGCAGAGCTGCGCGTGGTGATCGACGAGTTGCAATGAGCGCTGTCAAGCGACTGGCGCGTCTGAAGGCGCCGGCCAAAATCAATTGGTTCCTGCACATCACTGGCCGCCGAGCCGACGGAAAACATATGCTGCAAAGCGCCATGCAACTCATCGACCTGTGCGACGAGATGAGTTTTGATTTGCGTGACGACGGCGTGATCCATCGCATCGACCTGGGCGCCACGCCCGCCGACATGCCCTCAAGTGATCTGAGCGTGCGCGCAGCACAGCTGCTGCAGGCGCACTGTGGCGTCACGCTCGGCTGCACCCTCACGCTAGACAAACGCATCCCTTCTGGCGCAGGCTTGGGTGGTGGCTCGAGCGATGCCGCACTCACGCTCGCAGCGCTCAACCAGTTGTGGAGCTGCGGCTTGAGCCGTGAGGAGTTGATGGCGCTAGGCCTGCAACTCGGCTCCGATGTGCCCTACTTTCTGTTCGGTCGAACTGCGTGGGCCGAGGGCATTGGCGAGCAACTGCACGCGCTGGAGGTTTTTGATGTGAGCAGTGACGACAGTGCCCAAAACGGCCAGGCGCTACTGCTCATCAAGCCCGAGCGCGGAGTGGCCACCGCTCAAGCATACGGCCATGTGCTGCTCAAGCGCGACACGCCCGCAGTACCGCGGCTCACGCGCATCAGCATGCGCAGTCTTTGGCAGCAGCACACCAATGATTTGCAGCCCGTGGCCGAGCTGATCGAACCAGGCGTAAGCCTTGCGCTGGAGCTGGCGCAAGCGCATGGCGGCCTGGGCCAGGCGCGCATGTCCGGCTCGGGCAGCGCGGTGTTTGCGCCACGCGACCCTAAGCTCAGCTACGCGCCCCGCTTGCCTGCGGGTTTCAGCGCCTACTGCGTTCGCACCCTGCAAACGCACCCCGGGCTGGCGGCGCTGCGGCCGACTGCGCCGGCCGTGCATGAAGCGGCCATCACATAACGGCTATCTCACTCAAAGAACGCTGTGTCATAGCGTTCTTGCCTTGCGGTTGCGCACGCAGTCATCGAGTGGAGATCAATCTCTAGCACGTCAGCCCGTCGCTTCTGGTCCGCACTGCGAAATTGGCTATAATCCTGCGTTTCTCGGTTGGGGAGTCGCCAAGTCGGTTAAGGCACCGGATTTTGATTCCGGCATTCGAGGGTTCGAATCCTTCCTCCCCAGCCATTCATCAGCAGTCCAGCTGAATCCCATCTAATTACAAAAACCTGCGTGCAAGGTGCTGCGATGAATGCAGACTTCATGATCTTTAGCGGCAATGCCAACAAGCAACTCGCCGACGAGATGGTGCAGCACCTCGGCATTCCGCTGGGCAGGGCCGACGTGGGGCGGTTCTCCGACGGCGAAGTCGCCGTAGAGATTCAAGAGAATGTTCGCGCGCGTGAGGTGTTCGTGGTGCAAAGCACCTGCGCCCCCACCAATGACAATCTGATGGAATTGCTGGTCATGGTGGACGCGCTCAAGCGTGCCAACGCAGAGCGCGTGACGGCCGTGATCCCGTATTTCGGCTATGCCCGGCAAGACCGCCGCCCGCGCTCCACACGCGTGCCCATCAGTGCCAAGGTGGTGGCCAACATGCTCGAGGCCGTGGGCGTGGCGCGCGTGGTGACCATGGATTTGCATGCCGATCAGATTCAGGGCTTTTTCGACATTCCGGTAGACAACATCTACGCCTCGCCGGTGCTGCTGCAGGATCTGCGGCAGCAAAACCATGCCGACCTGACGGTGGTGTCACCCGATATCGGCGGCGTGGTGCGCGCACGTGCGCTGGCCAAGCAGCTCAATTGCGACCTGGCCATCATCGACAAGCGTCGCCCCAAGGCGAATGTGAGTGAGGTCATGCATGTCATTGGCGAGATCGACGGCCGCTGCTGTGTGATCATGGACGACATGGCCGACACGGCGGGCACGCTGGTAAAGGCCGCCGAGGTGCTTAAGCAGCGAGGCGCCAAGTGCGTGTATGCGTATTGCACGCATCCGGTGTTCAGCGGCCCTGCGCTGGAGCGCATTGCAGGCAGCGTGCTCGATGAGGTAGTAGTCACCAACACAATACCGCTCAAGCCCGAGGCGCGCGCCATCCGCAAGATCCGCCAGCTGAGCGTGGCCGCGTTGTTTGCCGAGACGGTGCAGCGCATCAGCAAAGGCGAAAGCGTGCTGTCGCTGTTTGCAGACCAGGATCAGTTGTTTTAGTTTTTCGCTCTGGTGCAACTGTGCCAGAGATTTTCGGAGCATCTGCTCCTCAACCCCCGGCGTTTGGTCGCGAACGCCGGATCATTGAAAGGTAATACCATGAAAGTGGTTGCTTATGAACGCCCTTCGCAAGGCACGAGTGCGAGCCGCCGCCTGCGTCACACCGGCAAAGTGCCCGGCATCATTTATGGTGGCGGTGCCGCCCCTCAGCTCATCGAGCTGGATCACAACGCGCTGTACCACGCGCTGCAGAAAGAGAAGTTTCACTCCTCCATCCTCGACATGGAAGTGGGCAGCAGCAGCTTTCAGGCATTGCTGCGCGATGTGCAAATGCACCCGTACAAGCGCCAGGTGATGCATGTCGACTTTCAACGTATCGACCCCAACAGCAAGATGAGCATGAAGGTGCCGCTGCACTTCACAGGCGAGGAAAACTCACCTGCTGTGAAGCTTGACAAAGCGTTGATCAACAAGATCGTCAACGAGGTCGAAATCTCCTGCCTGCCCAAGAATCTTCCTGAGTTTATCGAGGTCGATCTATCGCATCTGGCCAAGGGTGGTTCGGTGCATGCCAATGACTTGAAGCTGCCCGACGGCGTGAGCGTTGTCATGCACGGCAAGGCCGACATGGTGATCGCAACTGTGGTTGCCCAAGGCGCCGAGGAGCCCGAGCCCGAAGCCGCGCCGGCTCCCGCACCGGTGGCCAAGGCGCCGGCGCCGAGGAAGGAAGAGAAAAAGGGCGACAGGCGCTAAGCAAACGCTGACGCTCTTTTCTCGTCACAACACCCGCTTGCTGCATGCACCCGCTGCACAGCGGGTGTTTTCTTTGATACTCTATTTTGTATATAGCGTTTACTGCACAACTATCAACCAGTAACGGCTACATAGTGTATTGAGTATTCAGATTTTATCGACCGTAAGCACTGACTCCAGCTTAGCTGCAGTCACCTTGCCGACTACAATGCCGCCATCATGATTCGACTCATCGCGGGCCTGGGCAATATCGGTAGTGAATACGAACGCACGCGGCACAACGCCGGCTTCTGGCTCATCGACCGGCTCGCCGATGAGTACCGCGCGGCCATGCGCACCGAGCGCGGCTTTCATGGCGACTTGGCCAAGGTGCAGATCGCTGGCCAGCCGGTGTGGCTGCTCAAACCCAACACCTACATGAACCGCAGCGGCCTGGCCGTGGCAGCGCTTGCACGCTTTTACAAGATCGCGCCCGAGGCGATTTTGGTGGCGCATGACGAGCTCGATCTCGTGCCGGGCGATGTGCGGCTCAAGCTCGGCGGGCGGCCCGGTGGCAATGGCGCATTGAGTGTGCAAAACGAGCTGGGCAGTGCCGATTTCTGGCGGCTGCGCATCGGCATCGGCCACCCCGGCGTGAAGAGCGAGGTGTCCAACTGGGTACTGCACAAGGCCAGCCCCGAGCATCAAGCCCTGATGGACGAGGCTGTGGCGCGCTCGGCCGCGGTAGTGCCAGCCCTAGTGGCAGGCGAGATGGAACGCGGCATCATGCATTTGCATACCAAACCCAAAAAACCTGCCGCAACTGCCACTGTAACTGCAGTTGCCGTGAAGAACCCAGCTCAAAATTCATGACCCGAAATCTCAAGCCCTTGCTTCCAAGACTGCCAGCTGCATTGACTGTGGTGGTAATGGCACTGATCACAACCTGCTCGTGGGCGCAAACTTACCGCTGTGAGGCCAATGGTGCGGTGACGTATCAGGCCACACCCTGCGCAGGCGGCAAGGTAGTGAGTGCGCCCGTCAACACGCCCACTGCAGCCGAAGTGAAGGACGCGCAAAGCACAAACGCGCGGCAGGAGAAGACGGCTGATGACCTGCAGCAAAGCCGCATTGCACGCGACAAGGCCAACCCGCCGAAAGATGCGATGGGCATTACAGTGCGCAGCGCGCAGGATACGGACGATTCTCTCGATCACAAAGCCAAGAGCAAGCAACGCAAGAAAAGTACGGCCGAGCAACAGTACGCCAGCAACGACGCCGCGGGTGGAAAACCCAAGTCAAAGCGCGGCAAGAAAACCAAGAAGTCTGAAGCCCCCAGCGGGCGCAGCACACTCAAGAAAGTGAGCTCATCATGAAGACGAATCGTCACAGCCGCCTATGGATCAATGTACTTGTTGTGGTGTTGTCAGCCGCGTGGCTGAGCAGCGCCGCTGTCGCACAGCAAAGCGTGAACAAGTGCATCGCGGGCGGCAAGACGGTGTATCAATCTCAGCCTTGTCCGAGCAACACCACCAAAGAAAAGAAGGTCGACACCAGCGGAAAAAGCAATGCGCAGCTGGGCAAGGACTTCAGCCAGCAAGCGGCCAAGGACAAAGAGAAGCTTGCCGAAATCGACAAGGCCCGCAAGGCCAAAGAGGCACAGGAGCGTGGCGACGAACTGGGCATGTCGCCACAGCAACCCAAGGTGCGCAACCTCGCGCTTGAGCGCATCGAAAAGGCCTTGTCGGGCAAAAAGCCCTGAGTATCGGCAACAACTCCGAGGAACGCCTTGCACAAACACGATGCGATTTCGCTGGTTGGCCCTACAGGCGCAGGCAAGACGACGATTGGTAAGGCATTGGCACGACGCCTGTGCGTTGACTTCATCGATTCCGATCAGGAGATCGAGAGGCGCACGGGTGTGACGGTGGCCAACATCTTTGAGGTGGAGGGTGAAGCGGGCTTTCGTGAGCGTGAAGCACAGATGATTGACGAGCTGTCGCAGCGCGAAGGCGTGGTCATCGCCACTGGCGGTGGCGCGGTGCTCAACGCCGCAAGTCGTGCACACCTCAGGCAACGCTCTACCGTGATCTACCTGCGCGCTACGCCCGAGGAGGTGTTTCGGCGCATCGGGCACGACCGCAGTCGCCCGCTGCTGCGAACGGCCGACCCGCTGGCCAAGCTGCGCGAGATGTTCGCGCTGCGCGACCCGCTGTACCGCGAGATTGCACACCTCACGTATGAGTCACATGTTCGCCGCACACGTCAACTGGTCGAGCTGATTGCCGCACAGCTTGAGCTGCAAGGCTGGCGGTCTACGGCTGACTCAAAGAACACACCTTCCACTATTTCCAAGGAGAGCTGACTTGATGACTTCACACCGCTTCACACATAGCGGCCACTTGCGCCGCACCTTGCTGGCGCTTGCTGCCGTAGTCGCTGGCACCGCGCTGATGGCTGCCGCTCATGCGCAACAGCCGGCGTGGCCCACCAAGCCCGTGCGCATCATCGTGCCCGCGCCGGCGGGCTCGTCACTCGACATCGTGGCGCGGCTGCTGTCCGACAAGCTCAAGGACACCTGGGCTCAGCCCGTTCTGGTGGAGAACCGCCCCGGTGCCGGAGGCATGATAGGTGTGGACATCGCGGCCAAGGCGGCGCCGGATGGGCACACGCTCGCGCTCGGCTTCAACGGCCCGCTGGCGTTTGCACCTGCGCTGTACAAAAAAGTGCCGTATGACGCGTTCAAGGATATCGTGCCGGTGGCGATGACGACCGTGCAGCCCAACGTACTGGCCGTCAACGCGGCAGTGCCTGCGAACAGCATCAAGGATCTGGTGGCCTACGCTAAGGCCAATCCGGGAAAGTTGAACTACGGCTCTATCGGCGCGGGCAGCTCGTCGCATTTGTCTATGGAGTTCTTCAAGCGCTCAGCCGGCATCGACGCAGTACATGTGCCTTACAACGGCTCGCCACCTGCGGCCTTGTCGCTGGCAAACGGCGACACGCAAATGCTGTTTGCCGTGGCCTCGGGCATCATGCCGCAGGTCAAGGCAGGCAAGATCCGCCTGCTGGCCGTCACATCCGCCAAACGGTTTGATTCACTCGCCGATCTGCCCACGATTGCCGAGAGCGGCTTGCCCGCACTACGCAATTTCGAGGCGCTGGCCTGGAACGGATTGGTGGCTGCCGCTGCAACGCCCGCCGACGTGGTGAAGAAGATCAACGCCGACGTGAACGCTGTGCTCAATCAAACCGAGATCAAAGCGCGGCTGTTCGCGCAGGGCATGCAGGTTGCGCCCACCACGCCTGCGGGCTTCAAGGCCGTAATCGACGGCGACTCCAAGAAATGGGGCAGTCTAATCGTGCTACTCGGCATCAGGCTGGATTGAGCAAAAGCTGACCCCGTAGGGCGTAAGGGTGCATTCAACAATCCTGCTGCGCGGCGTCAGTTTTTCTTGAACACCGCCGGTGCGGCAAGCGCCGGCCGCTTGCCGGCAAACGGTGCGTAGTACGCAGCGATGCGTTGTAAGTCTGCGGCTTCATCGCCACTCAGGCAGATGAACTCGGTGAGCCCCACGGTTTTGTGTGCGAAGTCGAAGTACGCCAGGCCGAGCGGCACGCCGCGCCCGCCGTCGGCCCCCAGCGCCACATGGTAAAAGCCGCTCCTCCAGTGATCCTGATACTTGCGCGTGCCCTCGGGCGAAAGTGCCAGCCAGAAGTAGCTTCGTGCGTCCATCTCGGCGATCGTCGCCGCAATCACCCCCTGCGACTTGCTGCGCTCGATACGAATGGCGCCCCAGCGGCGCATCAGCGGCCCGAGCGTGTAGCGAGACAAACCGGTAAACAAGCCCTCCTTCGCCCAGAAATTGAGCGTCACGCCCATGGCCCATTTGGCGAGGATGCCGACGACGAAATCCCAATTACTGGTGTGCGGGTAGGCGATGATCACCCCCTTGTTGCCGGGAAGCCCGTCAAACTTGACTTGCCAGCCGAACAGCCGCAACAGCCATGCCGCGAAACGATTGCCCTTGAAGCGTAGCCAGTCTTGCGGCGCAGGCAGCCGTGCATCGTTGTGGGAGGGCGATGCTGCTGCACTGATCTGTTGAATGCTGGTAGTGTTGGGGACTGCAACCATGCCGCAGATGATGCGTCGTGCGTAGCAATTGTGGCACCGTGTTAGCCCTAGACGATGTGCAGCACAGCGCTGGTGCGCGGTATTGAGAACTGAAACCAGGATACTCAACTTAGTATATAACTTTTCCTTCTGTTCTAAAAAGCAGTGAAGGCATATTAGTCGCTGTAGTATATGTACTAAGAGTTCGAAGGAATGCTGGCCTTACCGGTGAGTTGTTGGTACTTCTCCAACAACTGCTCGCGTGTCTCGCGGTAGTCAGGGTTGATCGGTATGCAGTTGACCGGGCACACCTGCACGCACTGCGGCTCATTGAAATGGCCCACGCATTCGGTGCACTTCTTGGGGTCGATCACGTAAATCTCCGGCCCCATGCTGATAGCCGCGTTCGGGCACTCGGGCTCGCACACGTCGCAGTTGATGCACTCGTCGGTGATCATCAAGGCCACAGAACACTACTCCGCT
>CAYSMM010000107.1:0-7549 GCA_964432095.1 uncultured Burkholderiaceae bacterium
GACGGCTAGCGCCTTGCCCGCGCGGCTGCCATAAGGCTTGCCGATGGCCTGGCTGATGAACTGCCCGGCGTCAATCAGCTTGTCCATATCGATGCCGGTTTCTATACCCAAGCCATGCAGCAGATACACCACGTCCTCGGTGGCCACATTGCCTGTAGCGCCCTTTGCATAGGGACAGCCGCCCAGGCCGGCAACCGATGAATCAAAGCGCGCCACGCCCATCTCCAGGCTGGCGTACACATTGGCCAGCGCCTGACCATAGGTGTCATGAAAGTGGCCGGCGATTTTGGAAAGTGGGAACTCTTTGCCTACAGCGTCTAACACCTGCTTCACTCGGACTGCGGTACCTATGCCAATCGTGTCGGCAATGCCGATCTCCTCGCAACCCAGGTCGCGTAATCGTTGCACCACATCCACCACCGCCGCAACGCTGACCTCGCCCTGATACGGGCACCCCAGAGCGCAGGACACTGCGGCTCGCAACTTGATGCCATGCTCGCGCGCTGCTTTCGCCACGGGCTCAAAGCGCGCAATGCTTTCTGCAATGCTGCAATTGATGTTTCGTTGGCTGAACGCCTCACTCGCCGCACCAAAAATCACCACCTCATCGGCCTTGGCTGCGAGTGCGCCTTCAAAACCCTTCATGTTGGGCGTCAGCACGCTGTAAATGACGCCGGGCTTGCGCTTGATACCTGCCATCACCTCAGCCGCGTCACCCATTTGCGGCACCCACTTAGGCGACACGAACGAGGTGCTTTCCACATTCGTGAAGCCTGCATCGGCCAAGCGCTCCACCAACTCGATCTTCACTGCGGTAGGCACCATGACTTTTTCGTTTTGCAGCCCATCACGAGGGCCAACTTCGGTGATGTGTACGTGGGAAGGAAGGGACATTAGTAACCTCTACTACGGTCAACCTCGCCGCTCACGCGCTCGCCGCGCTCAAATGCACGCAGCTTGCTCGCAATCTGTGCCACGCTTTCGTGCAGCAGTGTTGCGGCGGATATATGGGGCGTAATGTGGATTGTGTTCTCTTTCCAGAACGGGTGCTCCGCAGGTAATGGCTCTTCACGGAACACGTCCAGCGTGGCCCCGGCAATGTGGCCACTGCGCACGGCGGCGAGCAAGTCTGCATCCACCACGTGCGCCCCCCGTGCCACATTGACGACATAGGCTCTGGGCGCCAGCATTTCAAGGGTTCGTGTGTTGATGATATTTTCTGTTGCCGGCGTTAGCGGTAGCACGCATACCAGCGCGCGTAGGCCGCGCGCAAAGGGCTCAAACTCATCTGGTCCGGCGTAGCAGTCGATACCACTTAGATTTTTACGTGACAGGCTGTAGCCCCGAAGCGGGAAGTCCAAGGTCTTGAGCACGTCAGCCACACGCATACCGAGTACCCCGAGGCCCATGATACCCACAGCAAACTCGCTGCGCTTTGCCGTGCAGTGCGGCAACCAGCGCCCCAGCGACTGTTGCGCCTCATAGCGCGCAAACTGTCTGAAGTGCCGCACGATGGCATGCAGCACATACTCGGCCATCTGCACAGCCATGCCCGCGTCTTCCAGGCGGAACAAGCGAGTGTGCTGAGGCAGATTAGCCACGCTGAGCAAGGCATTGACACCCGCGCCGATGTTGAAGACGGCCTTCAAGCTACGCTGCTCGCTGAAGAATTGCTCGGGCGGCGCCCAGACCACGGCGTAATCGGCCTGCGGCACCCCCGGTTGCCAGGTGTTGATCTGCGCGCCGGGCAGAGCATCGCGCAGCGCTGCAAGCCAGGGCACGTCGGGTGTGTCGGTACAGCAAAATGTAATGTTCACGGTGTCTTCGGTATCCAGAAGCGTTGACCGGCAAGGTAGAGCAACCATACCGGCAGCGCCAGCACCAGAGCCTGGACGAGTTTGGGCGCCGCTGCCAGCGGGCCGATCGCGGTGAACGCGCCCGCGCCCTGCGTAGCCATCAGTGCTGTAGTGAACAGCAGATGCTTAAGCATGTGCCTGCGCAGCATGAAGGCCGCGATGCAAGCACCTCCCGCCATCAGCACCGGCGCGAGTGCAGCCAGTAGCAAGGCGAACGCAAGCAGCGCTTGAAGCACAGCCATCAGGTGCTGAACCTCACAAGCTCTGCACCCTCATCAACTTGATCGCCCACCGCATAGAGCACTTCACTCACGATGCCGTCGGCCGGTGCTGCAATGGTGTGCTCCATTTTCATGGCCTCCATCACCGCCAACGCTTGTCCTCTCTTCACCGACTCGCCGGCCTTTGCCAGCAGTGCAATCACTTTGCCGGGCATGGGCGCGGCTAAGCGACCGCTATCGCTCGTATCGTCACCGGCGTGAGCAATCAAATCATCCAGCTCGATGAGTGCTGCACCTTCATTGGCATGCACTGCAAAGCCGTCACCGACGCGGTACACCACGACCCGCTTACGCTCCCCGTCTAATGTCAAGTCAAAGCCGCCTGCTTGATGAACGGCTTTCATACGGGAGTATGTGCCGTCTACTGATATTAAAAATTCAGATTCAGGCGTATACTCAATGGAGGTAGGGTAAACTTGATCATCTTGCCTGAAGTTCACGCGTCGCTGCAGTCTGCCGTTCATTCGCCAGCCATCGGTGTGTGACCAAGGATCGTCAGAGTGTGTGACTCGTTCATCAGCCAACAGTCTGGCCACAGCACCGGCGGCTGCCCATTTGAGTGGCAGGTCTTGTACGTTCAAAAGCGCTACGCGTTCACGCTCGATCAAGCCTGTATCCAAGTCAGCCATCGCAAAGCTTTGGCTGCGCACGGTGCGCCGCAGAAATGCCACATTCGTATGCGGGCCGACGATATGCGTTTGCGCCAGTGCCGCGTCCATTCGCGCCAGCGCTTGCTCCCGCGTGCTGCCCCACACAATGAGTTTGGCAATCATGCTGTCGTAGTACGGCGTGATGTCGTCGCCCAGCCGTACGCCTGCGTCTACGCGTACCGGCGCAGAGTCGTGAAGCCGCTCGCCGTCGGCATTGCGTAAGAAGGCTACATGCTCGGGCAGATGCAGTACGTGTAGCTTTCCTGTGGCAGGCAGAAAATTATTGTCGGGGTTCTCGGCGCAAATACGTGCCTCGATCGCGTGACCATGAATCTCCAGATCGTCTTGCCTTACTGGCAACGGCTCACCGGCAGCAACGCGAAGTTGCCACTCGACAAGGTCGTAACCCGTGATGGCCTCCGTGACCGGGTGCTCGACCTGCAGCCGGGTGTTCATTTCCATGAAGTAAAAGGCCCCTACGCCACGTGCGTCGACTCTATCCGGCTCGACAATGAACTCTACCGTACCGGCTCCTACGTAGCCAACAGCGCGCGCAGCAGCTACGGCAGCCTCGCCCATTTCGCGGCGGCGAGCTGGGCTCATACCGGGGGCAGGAGCTTCTTCCAGCACTTTCTGATGGCGGCGTTGGACGCTGCAATCGCGCTCGAACATGTACACACCATTGCCGTGTTGGTCGAAGAACACCTGTATTTCAACGTGCCGCGGCTTTTGTACGTAGCGCTCAATCAATACCGCATCGTCGCCAAAGCTATTGAGGGCTTCACGTTGGCATGAGGCCAATGCATCATCAAACTGATCGGCGCTCAACACAGCGCGCATGCCCTTGCCGCCGCCACCCGCGCTGGCCTTGATGAGTATGGGGTAGCCGATACGCTCAGCCTCGCTCTTGAGCAGTGCCAGGCTTTGATCTTTGCCGTGATAGCCGGGCACGAGCGGAACGCTGGCCTTCTCCATCAGTTGTTTGGATGCTGCCTTGAGCCCCATCGCGCGAATCGCGCTTGCGGGCGGGCCAATGAACACCAGTCCAGCCTTCTCACACGCGTCGGCAAAGTCCTCGTTCTCGCTCAAAAAGCCGTAGCCGGGGTGTATGGCCTCGGCGCCGAGTGCAACCGCAGCAGCGATGATTGCGTCTGCGCGCAAGTAGCTCTCTTTGGGCGAGTTGCCGCCGATGTGCACTGCCTCGTCGCAGGCTTGAACATGCTTGGCGTTGGCGTCTGCGTCTGAATACACGGCGACCGTGCGCACGCCCATACGCCGCGCTGTTGCTGCAACGCGGCAGGCGATTTCACCACGGTTAGCGATGAGTATTTTCTTGAACATGATGGTCAAAGCCCGTCTGCAGGCTGCTGGCGAAAGTCACTGGGCTTGCCGGGTGAGTCGGGTAGGCGCTCTGTACCAATAAATGAGGAGTGCGGTTGCCCGGCACGCATGGGGTCGACGCCACCGCTGAAGATAGCCACGAGCCTTCGCACCAAGCGCGTAACGTAGCGCCACATCTTGATGATGAGCCATACCGCCACCAGTACGAAGGTGGCCACCAGAAACATGAAGATCAGCGGGTGGTTATACGCCAGCCACAAGCCGCCAGCGACAACGGCGTCTTCGGCCAGCGACATACCAATGTTGGAAAACGGTTCGGGCGAAGTGTTGATGGCTGCGCGTGTGCTGGCCTTGGACACATGGCTGGTTGCGGCGAGCGAGCCTCCAATGATGGCGGCAACTGTGGCAAGCACGGCGTTGTCACCCATACCAAACACCGCAGCTGCGAGCGCGGCGCCAGCGGGGATACGGATAACGGTGTGCACCATATCCCACAGACTGTCGAGCCCTGGAATCTTATCGGCAAAAAACTCGATGAAGAGCATGAAACCGCTGGCACTCATGACCATGGGGTGGCTCAGAATCGTCAGCCCTTTGGGCAATGGCACCCAACCCATGAAACCCACCAGGCCCGTAACGAACAGCACTGCATAAAGGCGCAACCCGCTGGCCCAACCGAGCGCAGCTGCCAGCGCAGCGAGTTGCGCCGTGTCTAGCCCGGATAGATCTGACACGTTCATCGAGATTCTCCTCCACGATCTGCGCGCTCTTCTAGCGCCGCCTGCTTGACCGGCTCTGCCTGTGTTACCCACTTGGCTTGGGTCTTGTTGAGGAATGACGATACACCGTTGCGTCCTTGCTCGCTGCTGCGAATCTGCGCAATACGGTGAGCAGTGTCGGTGATGAGTTTTTCGTCGATAGGCGCATGCGCCACGTCGTGCAGCAGCCGTTTGCATTCGGCCAGTGCATGCGGGCCGGCATTGAGAAACATGGTCACGTAGCGTTGCACGGTGGCGTCGAGTCGTGCCTCGTCGTCTGCAAGCTCGTGCACAAAGCCAGTACGCGCGGCCTCTTGCGCATTGAACACTTCTGCGGTGAGGAAGTAGCGGTGAGCTGCCCTTGGCCCCATTGCACGAATGACGTAAGGAGCAATCGTGGCAGGTATCAGACCGAGCTTGACCTCGCTCAGGCAAAACCGTGCGCTGCTCACACTCACGGCGACGTCGCATGCCGCCACCAGGCCCATACCGCCAGCAAACACGTCGCCTTGTACGCGAGCAACAACCGGTACCGGGCAGTCGTATATGGCTTGCAGCATCCCAGCCAGCGCCTTGGCGTCGGCGAGGTTCTCGTCGTAGGAGTACGCGGCCATCCTCTGCATCCAGTTCAGGTCGGCGCCTGCACAAAAAGCCTTACCTACTGCCTGCAGTACAACGCATCGTACGGCATCTGGTTGGCGGAAACTGGTAAATACCTCAGTGAGTTCTTCGATCACATGCTCATTAAATGCATTGCGCACTTCGGGGCGGTTGAGCGTGACGTACGCTGTCGCACCTTGCATATTCAGCGTGAGATGTTGGAGATTCATATGCTTCAGCCTCGCAAAAACACGGCTGCCGAATTTTTCGATTCCATCAATGCCTCCAGCCGCGAAGCCCGCGCGACTGCTCGAACGCGGCGAAATCACGGTCCCGGTGCAAGAGCGCGTAGTCATGCTCGATACAAAATGCAGCGATCAGTACATCAATTCCGCTGCGCACGGTAATGCCCTGTGCACGCAGGCTACGGTAGTGATGTGCCGCTGATAAAGCGAGGTCGTGGCTGGCCGTTGGTTCGACATCCAGCGATTCCATCAGCCGCCTGGCCTGCCGGTAATCCGATTCACTGCGAAAGCCGCGCAGCACCTCAAACAACACCAGGTCGGGTACGACGATGCGCACCTCGCCGTGATCCAGCAAGTCCGACAGCATCTCCACCGCCGGTCGATCGGCGCTGTTGAAGAAGTCGATCCACACGCTTGAGTCAACGACGAGCACGGCGCTTTCCTGCCTTTCCTGCGTATGCCTTGGCGGGTTCCTGCACGGCCAGAGAATGCACTGTGGGCTCGGTCTTCGTCCAATCGATGGACTCATCACCCTCCCACTTGAGCTTACCGCGCCATTTGAGGATCTCACGGTAGGCCGCTTGACGCGCAAGCAGCTTCAAGCCCGCTTCAACCGCATCTTTCTTGGTTTTGTACGGACCAGCCAACATGGCTTTGGCCATAAGATCGTCGTCGATATCGATGTTAGTGCGCATAATGTGTATGAAATCGTGTTAGCAAACACATCATACACTACATGCGGAAAACGCCAAACTTTGCATCCGGTATCGGCGCATTGAGTGATGCACTCAAGCCCAGCGCCAGCACGCGGCGCGTGTCGGCGGGGTCAATCACGCCGTCGTCCCACAGCCGCGCGGTGGCGTAGTAAGGGTGGCCCTGATGCTCGTACTGCGCGCGGATCGGTGATTTGAAAGCTTCTTCTTCGTCTGAGCTCCACGCGCCGCCCTTGGCCTCGATTGCCTCGCGCTTCACGGTGGCCAGCACGCTTGCGGCCTGCTCGCCGCCCATCACGCTGATGCGCGCGTTCGGCCACATCCACAAAAAGCGTGGTGAGTATGCGCGGCCACACATGCCGTAGTTGCCGGCGCCGAAGCTGCCGCCGATGATCACCGTGAACTTGGGCACTTGCGCGCAGGCCACGGCCGTCACCATCTTGGCACCGTTGCGTGCGATACCTTCGCTCTCATACTTGCGGCCCACCATGAAGCCGGTGATGTTCTGTAAAAACACCAGCGGGATCTTGCGCTGGCAGCACAGCTCGATGAAATGCGTACCCTTGAGGGCGCTCTCGCTGAACAAAATACCGTTGTTGGCGATGATTCCCACTGGCATACCTTCGATGTGGGCAAAGCCGCATACCAGTGTAGTGCCGTAGCGCGCCTTGAATTCATCAAAATCACTGCCATCGACGATGCGTGCAATGATCTCGCGTACGTCAAACGGCTTGCGCGTATCCGTTGGAATCACTCCGTACAACTCGCTGCTTTCGTATAGCGGTGCGCGCGGCTTCACGAGCTTGAGTGGTATCTCTTTGCACCAGTTGAGGTTGGCCACCACATGACGCGCCAAGGCCAGCGCGTGCGCGTCGTCATTGGCCAAGTGATCGGCCACGCCCGACAGGCGCGTGTGCACGTCGCCGCCGCCCAAGTCTTCAGCCGTCACCACCTCGCCGGTGGCAGCCTTCACGAGTGGCGGGCCGCCCAGAAAGATGGTGCCTTGATTCTTGACGATGATGGTTTCGTCACTCATCGCAGGCACATATGCGCCACCTGCAGTGCAACTGCCCATCACCACGGCCACTTGCGGAATGCCCTTAGC
>CAYSMM010000108.1:0-7506 GCA_964432095.1 uncultured Burkholderiaceae bacterium
GGGTGTTACCAATGTCGAGAACCAGAATACTCATGAATCGCGGGGTTCGTTTCGCGGCAATGTAGCAGATGTTGACTCAGCCACCGCGCGCGCTGCCGCCCACGAGCAGGCTGTGCGCGGCCAGCGCCATCACCTGCGCGGCGTGCACCAAGTCGTCGATCAGCACATACTCGTCGGGCTGATGCGCCAGATCGAGAATACCGGGACCGTAAGCAATGCAATCCTTGAGTTGACCAATGCGCGCCACATGCTTTTGGTCATAAGTGCCGGGGCTAGCGATGTAGCGCGGCTCGCGCCCGAGCACCCGCGCAATGGCGCGCGCGGTGGCCCGCACCACGGGTGCGTCCTGCGGGGTCGCTGTGGGCAGAAAACTCATGATGTCGCGCACGGCGTAATCAAAGCCCGCGCGCGTGCGCTTGAGCTCGTCGAGCATATGGATGATCTCGGCCTTCACATCGTCGAGCGATTCTTCGACGATGAACCGGCGATCCAGCACCGCGCGGCAGCTATGCGCCACCACTGGCGACGGTAAACCGGCGTGCATACTCAGCGGCTGTTCGATCTGCCCGCCATGAATGCTGTTGATGTTCAGGGTGCTGGCGCGGGCGCCTGAGGGCTCCACCGGCTCGCGCGTCAGCCGCCTGGCCAGGCGCGGCTGCAGCTCCAGCTCGATGCGCTGCAAAAACGCGCTCATGTGTGCAATGGCACTGTCGCCCAGAAACGGCATGGAGCCGTGCGCGATGCGGCCCTTGGTTTCCACCTCGGCCCACCACACACCGCGGTGCCCCAGGCAAATGCGATCGACATTCAGCGGCTCGGGAATGATGACGTGATCGACCCGTGGCTTGCTGAAGTAACCGCGCTCAGCCAGATAGGCCACACCGGCGAAACCGCCAGACTCTTCGTCCACCGTGCCGCTGATCTCCAACGCGCCGCAGTCGAACAGCCCCGCCTCGATCAGAGTCTCGACGGCGACCACACTCGCCGCAATGCCGCCCTTCATGTCACAGGCGCCACGGCCATACACCTTACCGTCTTTGACTTCGCCGCCGAAGGGATCGACTGTCCAGCCGCTGCCAGGCTCAACCACGTCGATTTGCCCATTGAAGTGCACGCACGGGCCAGGATGGGGTGCGACGATTCGTGCAATCACGTTAATGCGCGGATGGGCATCGCTATCGCCTGGCGCGCCGATTGCACGCACATACTCCACCGCAAAACCGCGTGCCTTCAGGCGTTGGCCCAGCAGCTCGGCGCACGGCGTGTAGGCATCGCCCGGTGGGTTGATGGTGGGAATGCGCACCAGCGCCTGTGTCAGCGCCACCAGTTCACCACGCCGGGAGGCAATGCGTTGCACAAGCGCGTCCAGTGCATCGGTGGTGTTGCTTGCACGGCTTGCGCCGTGTGCCGCAATGGCTTGGGCGGGAGCTTCGGTGGACGATGTCATGGCACAAGGCTAGCGCGTGGCTGCGTGCAGCGCAAGCCGAGCAAACCATTCAGCAGCTTAGATATTCTTGATACTTATTATTGTATATATCTATTAATTCTTATATAGCAACCAGTAATGGCATGATAGATTATGCAGTATAAGCTGCAAACAGACTGCATCATTAACTGCGCTGGTAGCGCAACAGACCGCGCACGTAGGTGGCGGCAACATTGCGCTGATGGCCGAGCATCATCAACGCGAACAACTGGTCTTCGGTGCCGTCGGCCATGTCGAGCCGCGCGCGCTGCACGTCGTCAATCGCCCAATCGAGCACTACGACATCCGCTTCTTTGCCGGCCTGGAAGTTACCGATGAATCGATCCTGCCCAAGCGCCTTTGCGCCCCCGAGCGTGGCCAGGTAGAACGCGCGCCATGCCGACAGACTTTGCCCGCGCAATTGCAGCACTTTGTAGGCCTCGGCCATGGTTTGCAGCAGGCTGTAGGTGGTACCGCCGCCGACGTCGGTCGCCAGCCCGACAGTCACGCCGGCCTCGGTGGCCTTGCGTAAGTCAAACAGACCGCTGCCCATGAAGAGGTTGGACGATGGGCAAAACGCGATTGCGGTCTGGCGTTCGGCCATCAGTCGGCGGTCTTCGTCGTCCAGCCACACCCCATGCGCGTACACGCTGCCCGGCCGCAGCAAACCGAAGTGCTCATACACCGCCGCGTAGCTGCGCGCAGCTGGAAACAGCTCTTGCACCCATTGCCCTTCGGCGCGGTTCTCGGCCACATGGCTTTGCACCGCCAGGCCGTAGGCGGCACACAGCTCGCCCATCATCTGCAACTGCGCCTCGGTGGAAGTAGGCACAAAGCGCGGCGTCATCACATAACTCAGCCGGTGCTTGCCGTGCCAGCGCTCCACTAGTTCACAGCAATCGCGCTCACCCATGTCGCTGCTGTCGCATAGCGCTTCGGGCGCGTGGCGGTTCATCATCACCTTGCCGGCGAGCATGCGCATGTCGCGGCCCGCAGCGGCTGTGAACAGCGCATCCACGCTGGTAGGGTGTACTGTTGGAAACACAGCGGCACAGGTGGTGCCATGTGCAAGCAAGGTGTCGGTAAACAACTCGGCTGCCGCTTCGCTGTGCGCAGCATCAGCAAAGCGCAACTCAGCAGGGTAGGTATAACGCTCAAGCCAATCGAGTAATTGCAGGCCGTAGCTTGCGATCACCTGCATTTGTGCGCTGTGAATATGGCAGTCCACCATGCCGGGCAAAATCAGCTTGCCACGCCAGTCGTGCAACTGCGGTTGCGGTAATTGCGCGAGTAAATCGTCCGACCATGCATGCACTTGCGTGACGGCGCCATTGTCGATATGCAGTACGCCGTCTTCGAAGTATTGCCACGCCCCCGCGCCATGCGCATGCGCGGGATCCTGCAAAAAATGCAGAATCGAGCCGCGCAGGGCAAGCCGGCCGTTTGAGTAAGGCGTCATGTGTTGATTATGCGTGAGGTAACGTACCGCCCTGAGAGCCGAGATATAGTCAGAAAAACCGCCACATTGAAGATGAGCACACCAGATGGCAAAGCTTTCCACACACGTACTGGACACGGCAAACGGCAAGCCTGCTGCGGGCATGGCAGTTGCGCTTTTTCGCATCGAGGGCGCAAGCCGCCAGGCTGTAACGAATGCGCGCACCAACGCCGATGGTCGCACCGACGCACCGCTGATGAGCGCAGATGCAATCTCCTGCGGGCTGTACGAGCTTGAGTTTGCCGCAGGTGACTACTTTCGCGGCTTGGGTATGGCGTTGCCAAACCCGGCATTTGTGGATATCGTCATACTACGTTTTGGCATTGCCGACGCGCAAGGCAACTATCATGTGCCGCTGCTCGTCAGCCCGTATAGCTACAGCACGTATCGGGGTAGCTAACGGTTGTTCCGTCGCACACCGCCCCAGGCCTCACCGGCACGGGATGACGCGACACTCATGACAAAGCCTTGCAGCGCGGTGCGTGGCAAGGCACAGTGAGTTGTGCGATGGACTATTTCTGGGACTGGATCAATCTGCTGTTGCGCTGGCTGCATGTCGTCACCGGCATCGCATGGATAGGTGCGAGCTTTTACTTCGTATGGCTGGACAACAGCCTCAAGCCGCCCAAAGATCAAGACCTGCAAGACAAGGGCGTCAGCGGTGAGTTGTGGGCCGTGCATGGTGGTGGTTTCTACAACCCGCAGAAGTATCTGACCGCGCCGAAGAATCTGCCTGCCGAGTTGCATTGGTTCAAGTGGGAGAGCTACACCACCTGGGTGTCGGGCTTCGCATTACTCGCCAGCCTGTACTACCTGAACGCGGGCACCTATCTCATCGACAAATCCGTGCTGGACATCACGCCCGTGCAAGCAGTGCTGATCTCGTTGGCATTTCTCGCGGGTGGCTGGATCGTGTATGACCTGCTGTGCCGCAGCCGCCTGAGTCAGAGCGATTTACTGCTGGGCGGTGCGATCTACTTCTTCCTCGTCGCATGCAGCTATGCGCTCACGCACATCTACGGCGGGCGCGCGGCGTTCTTGCATGTGGGTGCGATCATCGCCACCATCATGAGCGCCAATGTGTTGATGGTCATCATCCCCGGGCAGCGCAAGGTGGTGGCACAGATGCGGGCGGGCGAGCCGGTGAACCCCGAATACGGCCGCCGCGGCAAGCAACGCAGCTTGCACAATAACTATCTGACGCTACCGGTGATTTTTGCGATGCTGTCCAACCATTATGCGTTCGTGTACAGCCACCCCAACTCATGGCTGCTGATGGCGCTGGTGCTGGCAGCCGGGGTGCTGATGCGGCTGTACTTCAACCTCGAGCACAAGGGCAAGATGTTCTGGAGCCTGTGGCTGGTAGTGGCCGCACTGGCGCTGCTGGCAGCGTGGATGGTTGCGCCGTTGTCGCAGCCAGCGCCAGCAGCCACACAAGATGTGACGCTCGCGCAGGTGCGGCCTGTCATCGAGGGCAAGTGCACCGTGTGCCATGCCGCGCAGCCCTTATACCCTGGCTTTGCTGCGGCACCCAAAGGCATTGCACTGCAAACCGACGAGCAGATGCGCCAACACGCCAAGACGATCTACGAGCAAACCGTGAGGCTCAAGGCCATGCCGATGGGCAATGTCACGCAGATCACAGACGCCGAGCGTGCGCTGATTGCGGCGTGGGTAGAGCAAGGCGCGCGATAGGGAAATGCTGATGGCCCATCACGAGTCACTGATCACCTGCATCACAACACCAGCAGCGCCCGAAAATCATTGACGTTGGTGTAGGTCGGCCCGGTTACCACCAACCCCCCGGTTTGCCTGAAGAAGCTGTAGGCATCGTTATTATCTAGATACTCCAGCATGTTTGTAGCGTTTTCTGCTTTATTAGAATGCAGATATGGCATTATACATGCCCCAGCATGCTCCTCTGTGCCATCTATGCCGTCGGTATCTGCCGCCAGCGCATACACACCTTCCTCGCCTTGCAGCGCGATGGCGCACGACAATGCAAACTCCACCGCGCGCCCACCTTTGCCCGCCTTGTTGCGCACCGTCACCGTCGTCTCCCCGCCGGACAGTATCACGCACGGCTTGGCAAACGGCTGGCCGTACCGCGCCACCTGCCGTGCCAGTGCGGCATGTACCTTGCCCACCTCGCGGGATTCACCCTCGATCTCGTCGGACAGCACATAAGCTGCAACACCTGCCGCGCGCGCGGCTGCCGCTGCGGCCTGTAGAGATTCTTGCGGCGTGGCAATCATGCGCAACTCGTTGCGCGCAAACACCGCATCGCCGGGCTTGGGCGTCTCGAACGCGCCGCTTTGCAGTCCCGCCCGAGCAGCGGCGGGCACCTCGATCGCGTAGCGCTTCAAAATAGCCAGCGCATCGTCGCATGTGGTGGCGTCGGGCACCGTGGGTCCGCTGGCGATCACCGCAGGATCGTCCCCCGGCACGTCGGAGATCAGCAAGCTCACCACGCGCGCTGGCGCACACAGCGCCGCAAGCCGCCCCCCCTTGATGGACGAGAGGTGCTTGCGTACACAGTTCATCTCGCTGATGCTGGCACCGCTTTGCAGCAGCGCCTTGTTGATGGCCTGCTTGTCGGCAAGCTCGATGCCAGGGGCCGGCAGCGACAGCAACGCCGAGCCGCCACCGGAGATGAGCGCGATGACCAGATCGTCTGCACTCAGGCCGCGCGCCAGCTCCACGATGCGCTGCGCGGCTTGCAAGCCGGCAGCATCGGGCACTGGGTGCGATGCCTCCACCACCTCGATGCGCTTGTCTGCCTTGGCAGCGTAAGCGGGCGGTGTGTGGCCGTAGCGGGTGATGACCAGGCCCGAAATGGGCGCATCCTGCGGCCACAGCGCGTCCAGCGCCTCAGCCATGGCTCCCCCAGCCTTGCCTGCCCCCAGCACCAGCGTGCGCCCGCGCGCAGGCACACCGGGCAGGTGCGCGCCCATCACCTGTGCGGGCAAGGCACGCGCGACGGCTACGTCATACAGATAACGGAGAAACGCCTCGGGTTGTGCGTGGGGGCTGGGAGAGTTGGGGTTGGGCGAGTGGGGTGCGGCTGTCATGCGCTCATGTTAACCGCGCCCGCGCATGCGTCCCACATCAGGTGAGCACGAGTTCGGCAATCTCGTCCCACACCGCGCCGGGCAGGCGGCCCTGATAGAGCTTGACGAGCTTGCCTTTCTTGTAGACCAGGAACTACGTTGGCGTGCCGCGTATTCGACCGAAGTTGTCCTGCAGGCCCGGTTGCTTGCGCCACAGCCGCGGGAACTGCTGCTTTACCGGCACGGTTTGCTGGATGAGCTTTTCGTACTGCTCGATGTCCTTCATCTCATCGTCAATGCTCACCGTGATGAGGTTGAAGCCCTTGCTGCGCCAGCCTTCGTAATTGGCGCGCATTTCGGGCATCTCTGTACGGCAGGTGGGGCACCAGGTGGCCCAAAAGTTGATGAGCACGACCTTGCCCAATTCCTGCTCAAGGCTGAATTGCTTTCCGTCCAGCGTCAGACCTTTGAGTACAGGTGGTGTGGTCGCGCTGGCCTCGGCCAGAGTTTGCGCTATCACGGCGGGCCAGGCGGCGGCAAGACTCAGGCCGGCAGGCACGGTCAAGAACTGTCTGCGATTCATGATTACCTCGTTCATTACTGCGGTTTGATTGTTCTGTGCCCAGGCCAGCCCCTTCGCGTCTGGTTGTGAGGGCTAATGATTTACTAATGATTACAAATCGCGCCAGGGGTTCCGCATTGCTGGCGAGCTCGTACTGATGTCAGTTATTAGCAAGATACGCCCTCCATACCGTTTCAGATGCAGCTGCTGCGCAACAGGGGTGGATTTGCCATGTTACAAACAACGCATACTAATGACGTTTACGTAAACGTAAAATAACGGCTCATCACAAATCGCTACTCAACCGCCCACTAGTGGCTGCCAGACGCGGTACGCTAGCAGCTGTCAGCACGACGACGACTCATCGCATAGTCATCGCGATAGTTATCGTTTTAGCAGGCCCAGCGGCACCCCGGAGACACTCATGACCGATCTGTCCACACAAAAGCAACTGCAGGGCTACACGGCCAAAAATAAGGTGCGCTTCGTCACGGCCGCGGCGCTGTTCGACGGTCACGACGCCAGTATCAACATCATGCGGCGTATCCTCATGTCCAGTGGCTGCGAAGTCGTGCACCTGGGCCACAACCGAAGCGTGGACGAGGTTGTGACGGCTGCGCTGCAGGAAGACGCGCACGGCATCGCGGTGAGCAGCTATCAGGGCGGACACGTCGAGTACTTCAAGTACATGATCGATCTGCTCAAGGCCCGCGGCGGCGGACATATCAAGGTGTTTGGTGGCGGCGGCGGTGTGATCGTACCGGCCGAGATCAAAGAGCTACAGGCCTACGGCGTGGAGCGTATCTATAGCCCTGAAGACGGGCAAAAGCTCGGGCTGCAAGGCATGATCTGGGACATGATCAGCCGGTGCGACCGGGATTTGTCGCAACACGCGCCAAAAAAGCTCGATGCCATCAAACCTGTCAAAGCC
>CAYSMM010000109.1:0-3680 GCA_964432095.1 uncultured Burkholderiaceae bacterium
CACACACAAGCCCGCGCATGTGCTGCTGGTCGATCGTGGCCTGGCAAACATGCCGCGCGTGCAGGGGCGTGACGTGGATTACGCCGCGCTGCGCGAGCAGCACCTCAACACACCAGCGCCGTGCGTGTGGGTGGACGCCACGCACCCGAGCTACACCCTCTACACATCGGGCACCACCGGCAAGCCCAAGGGTGTGCAGCGCGACACCGGTGGCTATGCCGTGGCACTGGCCGCGAGCATCAAGCACATCTACTGCGGTAACGCCGGCGAGACGTACTTCTCCACCAGCGACATCGGCTGGGTGGTTGGCCACAGCTACATCATCTACGGCCCGCTCATAGCCGGCATGGCTACCATCATGTACGAGGGGCTGCCCATCCGTCCTGATGCAGGCATCTGGTGGAGTCTGGTTGAAAAATACAAAGTCACAGTCATGTTCAGCGCGCCAACGGCAGTGCGTGTGCTCAAGAAGCAAGACCCGGCGTTCCTGAGCAAGTACGACCTCTCATCACTGCGCGCGTTGTTCCTGGCGGGTGAGCCGCTTGACGAGCCTACCGCTCAATGGATTGCAGGCGCGCTGAACAAACCCATCATCGACAACTACTGGCAAACCGAGACCGGTTGGCCCATTCTGAGTATCGCCAACGGCATCGAGAAAAAACCCAGCAAGTTCGGCAGCCCCGGCGTGGCCATGTATGGCTACAAGGTCAAGCTATTGCACGAGCAAACCGGCGAAGAACTCACCGCGCCCAACCAGAAAGGCGTGGTCGCCATCGAGGGGCCGTTGCCGCCAGGCTGCATGCAAACCGTGTGGCGCGACGACGCGCGCTTCGTCAACACCTACTGGTCGTCCTTTCCCGGCAAGCGTGTGTACTCCACATTCGACTGGGGCATCAAGGACGAGGACGGCTACTTCTTCATCCTCGGCCGCACCGATGACGTGATCAACGTCGCAGGCCACCGCCTGGGCACGCGCGAGATCGAAGAGAGCATCTCCAGCCACCCCAACATAGCAGAGGTCGCCGTGGTTGGCGTGGCCGATCAGCTCAAGGGCCAGGTGGCCATGGCGTTTGCTGTGGTCAAAGATGCCAGCAAGGCCGCGAGCGATGCCGACAAGCTCAAGCTCGAAGGCGAGGTGATGAAACTCGTGGATGACCAACTCGGCGCAGTGGCGCGGCCCGCGCGCGTGCGCTTCGTCACTGTGCTGCCCAAGACACGGTCAGGCAAGCTCTTGAGACGCGCCATTCAAGCCGTGTGCGAGGGCCGCGACCCTGGCGACCTCACCACCATCGAAGACCCATCCGCGCTCGAGCAGATCAAAGCCTTGGTGGCGCAGGTGGGGTAAGGTGTTGACTACTGAGATGCGTTGTGGCTATATACTACTTGTAGTAAATATGCTTTACTGGTAATCTATAATGCAGATAAATATTGTTACTGTATGCAGTAGTATCCTAAATGACCAGGCTTTCTGGGCTTATGCACACATAGTTTCGCGCCTTGAATAAATTCTATTCCGCGATCGCAATCGCTAAAGCACACTCCAGTGGTGTGCTGGTATCGCGCCGTCTCGCCCTTATCACGCATTAATCGCAACCAACGGCTTACCGCTTTCGCCGCTGCCGTTTGTCTATTCCCATGATTGGGTAAGTAGTTGTTACCGTGGGCGCGGGTGTCACCTATCTAAGGGATGGTGTTTGCCGCTAGAGCCCGCCTACATTTGCGCTGTGTAACAAGCGCGGCTTGTACTTTGATGACTTGAGGGCGGCGTGGCAACTTTTTATCGCACTACCGGTGACAGCGGTAAACCGAGTTTCGGTGACTTCGCCAGCACGCGCGCCGACGGCGAGGCTGCGATGCGCAAGGGCGACGGCCGCTACCAGACGGTTGAGCAGATTCAACCAGAGGCTATCAGCCACTCGCAAATCAAAGACGCGATCAAGGTTGCCCAGAAGCACATCCCCAAGCTGCATGACTATTGGCAGTACCTGGAGTATCTGCATCGTTACTACCCGTCCAGGCTGAATCAAGTCATGCAGCAGCTCAAGCAGCAAGATGTGCAAACCTGGCTAAAACTGCAAAAGCACCCCATGTTCAGGCCGATAACCGACACCATGTTTGGCCTGAAGGCTGGAGAAAACAACATGGCCGTTGGCCTACAGCTAACCACCGGCAACATCACCGGCAGCATCGAGAAGTGGCTTGATGGTCCAGTGAAGGAGATGATGAAGCGCGACCGCTTTGGGCCTTATGCCGACTTGCTGGGCTGCAAGGCATCGACGCTGGCACCCCCCAAGCCCGAGTACTACTCCAACACCCGCTTCGGCGAGTTCCGCAAGGTCGACGATGCCAGAGCTGCCTAGGCAGCCGCGGTCGCAGCCAAAGGGCTGGAAGAAAGCAGGGCGGCCGTGAGGAGCGCAAAAGCAGTGCCAGTTGTGAGGTTGGGTGGGACGGTTCTTGACGGAATGCTTGGGGCACTAAATACCGAGTCGCTAAGCGGTATATCGGCTATCCAAGCAATGCAGTTAGGTAGGGAACT
Source organism: uncultured Burkholderiaceae bacterium (assembly GCA_964432095.1). Lineage (GTDB taxonomy): Bacteria > Pseudomonadota > Gammaproteobacteria > Burkholderiales > Burkholderiaceae_C > CAYSMM01. Next base: position 2,537 of record CAYSMM010000109.1, read on the forward strand.
GGTCGATAAAGGTGTGATTACGCCTGAGGAGGCATTAGAGCTGCGCGGCCTGATGGCGTCAGGCCGATTCGATGTTGCCCGACAGCTCATAGAGGCCGGCCGTGTGCGGGCGTCTGGAAGATAGATATGCGCATAGCAGTTGTGTGCTTTGTACTACTACTCAAAGCCTGTACGGCGGACTCTCTGGCGTTAAGCCCACAGCCAGACGTCGCTTTTCTTTGCAAGAGTGCTGAAAAAGTAGCTTTTATGCCCACAAAGGCGCCGCAGCTACCCGCTGATCCAGTCCTAAAAACCATTGTAAGCACGAGTGACCATGCAGCGCTCGAGAGTGCAGTTGCTGGGGTAGATATCGATGCTCCGCGTGGCACAACCTCGATAACCCCTCTGTCGATGGCCTCAGGCAGCGGGAACCTTGCTGCGGTGAAGCTGTTGCTCAAACGAGGGGCGAACGTCAATGCGGTATCAGATAAAGGCGCCACAGCGTTTGAGTATGCGGTCTTGGCTGGCCAATTTGGTATGGCATGTCATTTGTTGCAGGCAGGCGCAACGATCCCTGACTCAAAGCAAAAAGCCTATCTGCTGCCAGCAGCCGCAGTGACGGAAGACTTTGAAGGGGCAACGATCTTTGTTGATTGGCTATTACGAAAAGGCTATGCGATTGATGCGACGACAAGTGGTGACACTGCTTTGCATGCCGCAGCAGAGTTAGGAAATCATAAGCTGGTGGAACTGCTGCTTAGCCGCGGCGCTAATCCCTGCTTAAAGAATGCCGGTGGAAAGACGGCCGCAGAGGTCACTGCGATAGAGCACAGCAGGACAAAAGAAAGATTGACGAGAGCATGTTTGCAACGGGGCGCAAAGCTGGCTAGAGAGATGGGGGCAGCTCAAACCCACTCGGATGCGCCTAACGATGGGGCTGTAAGGAAATGATCGAGTTTCTTTGCCGCTGCAAACCTATCTGTCGGCACTTCTTGCAATGTCATTTCGCAAACCAAAAGCGCTCTACGCAGGCAGCATTGAGGCGCCCGGCATAAGCTTCCAAAGGACCTAGCATGTCAGATTTATCCGACACATCACGGTTGCTCAAGGCGCTGAGCGCCAAGAATGATCAATTTCTGCGCCTATTCTTCCCACGTGACGATGG
>CAYSMM010000109.1:3690-7484 GCA_964432095.1 uncultured Burkholderiaceae bacterium
GGACCAAAAGCCACCTTGATCGCAGAGGAGTTGCACGCGAGCGAGTCGCTTTCGAGTGATTTTCATTTCCGCGTAGGCGTGATTTCTGACGATGCAAGCATTTCCCTGAAGGATGTGCTCGGCAAATTGGTTACCGTAGAGTTGGCCAGAGAAGACGGTACTCACCGCTACTTCAACGGCTACGTGTTTGAGTTCCGTTTCGTCGACGCCAGTAGCAACTTTGTGCGCTATGACATGGTCCTCATGCCCTGGCTTGCATTCTTGCGCCGGCGTACGGATAACTACCTCTTTCATTTCAAGAATCTGCGCAAGATTACTGAAGATACATTCAATGATTACGGAAGGCTGGCCGACTTCAAATTCGACATTCGAAGTGATGATCCAGAATTCACCGATGCCTGCCAATTTGCGGAGACCGACTACAACCATTTGCACAGACGCTGGGAGGCCCTTGGCTGGCACTACTGGTATGAGCATCGCGCTGATGGGCATAAGCTGGTGCTGAGCGATGACAGCACAGCAGCACAGCCTATTGCTGGCAGTAGCCCGGTGATCGAGTTCTACGCAGACAAGGAACACATCAGAAACGACGGCCTAAACAGTTGGGCTTCGGTTCGGCAGCCGGTACCCAACAGGTTTGCTGTCACTGGTTACGACTTCAAGCTTGCACGCACGCACGACGTAAGGCAACGAAGTGCGTACGAGCAGGGTGACCTTCCAGATCTTGAAGTGTATGAGTACATGGGCGCCTATGGCTTCAAAAATGTCGGTGACGGTGAGGCCATGGTACGCAGGAGGATGGAAGAGGCCGAGGCGCTCGGCAAGCACTTCAATGCGCGTGGCAACAGCCGCTTCGTCGAGCTGCGCCGCTGGTTCCGCCTTGGCGCGGATGTTGACAAGTCATTGGGCGCCTCTGATTCGGATCGAGAGTTTCTTGTCGTGGCGCTTACTCATACCGCAAGTAACAACTACCTTCTGGGTACGACCGGCGCACAGGCACATTACGAGAGTACGCTGACGTGTGTTCGTAAGCACATTCCGTGGCGCCCTGGCCGCGGCTACAACAGTGAAGACACCAAGATATACGGATTACAGACCGCAACGGTTGTAGGCCCTAAAGGCGAAGAGATTCCACAGATGAATATGGCCGCATCCGTGTGCAGTTTCACTGGGACAGAGAGGGCAAACAAGACGAAAAAAGCTCGGCATGGGTGCGCGTAGCCAGCACGTGGGCAGGCAAGAACTTTGGTTTCATCTCACTGCCTCGTATTGGGCAAGAGGTGATTGTGCAATTCATCGACGGCAATCCCGACAGGCCCCTGATTACCGGTAGCGTCTACAACGCAGACCACATGCCACCTTGGGGTTTACCGGCTAACAAGACGCAAAGCGGCGTACTGACCCGCTCCACCCAGGGCGGAAGCTACGACAACGCCAACGCAATCCGCTTTGAAGACAAAAAGGGTGCCGAACAGTTGTGGCTGCACGCCGAGAAAGACCAGCTCACCGAGGTGGAGCACGACGAAGACAAATGGGTGGGTAACGACCGGCGCAAGACTATCGATGGCAACGAGACCACGGTGGTGCATAAAAACCGTACCGAGACCGTGGATCTGGACGAAACCATTACTGTTCACCAAAACCGTACCGAGCGGGTGGACTTGGACGAGAAGATCTCCATCGGTAAGAACCGCAGCGAGGACGTGGAGCTCAACGAGCACATCGAAATTGGGCAAAACCGTACCGAATTTGTGGGCGCCAACGAAACGCTGACCGTGCAAGCCAACCGCACCGAAACCATCAACGGTGCGCAGACCGAGACCATCAACAAGACCTGCACCCAAACCGTGGCGCTAGCCAAGATGAGCAACGTAGGACTGGGCTACTCCATCAACGTGGGCGCCGCGATGAACACTCTCGTGGGTGGCTTCAAGGCCGAGCAGGTGGGCTTATACCGGCGCATAGACGTGCTGGGCGGGAACTTTACAGAGTCGGTTCCGAGCGGCAGTAAGACCATCACGACCGGAAAGAACATCGAGTTCAAGGCGGGTGACGCCATCCGATTAGTTGTCGGTAAAGCCAGCTTGACGATGACCAGCGATGGCAAGGTCACCATTGTGGGCAGCGAGTTTCTATTCGATGCCTCTGGCCCCGTACAGATCAATGGCAAAGACATTGATTTGAACTGAGTCACAAGCAAAGGCAGCCGTGGAATTCGTCAACCTAACTCCGTTTGCAGCAGCGGCCTACCGCGCGATCGACAAGCAAGACCGCGAGTACGAAGTGGTCGTCATGCGAGTGGCATATCAACTCAAACCCATCAGCCCGCCTAACGCTGCGGGCCCGGTCTGGTTCTCGGCCGAGTTGATTGATGAAGATGGCCCTGCGCTGGTGACCGAGGACAAATTTGAGGGGGAGGTGGGGCTGTCTAATCTGGTGGCAGAAAGCGACCTTGCCCCCTACAAACCTAAGTGCGATGTGCTGGTCTGCGGGCATGCCCATGCGCCGCAAGGGCAGCAGGCTAGCCGGTGGACGATACGCCTGCGCCTGAGCGAGCCGCAGGCTGTGCATGCTCAGCCTGCTCTTGCGCCCGCTGAGCCATTGCCGCTGAATCCGTTGATGACTCTCACCCTTGGGCAGGTCGAGGCATGGCAGCAGCAATCAAAACAGCGAGAATCCGCAGCTCAACAAGTTGGACAACAAATCTGCAAAATTCTGCTGGACAGGAAGCTCGTCGTTCACGGCCCCCGGGCATTCAAGCGTGGTTTGCTGGGCGGCTGGAGTTTGCAAGCCGCTGTGCCGGTGCACTCTGTGCCACTGAGTTATACCCTCAGCTATGGAGGTGCAAGCGTCGTCAACAACCCAAGGTATCGTGACGATCCAAATCAGCCGCAGCACCTGCTCAACGAAGTGTGCTTCACTAACCCCATCGGCCGCGGTTGGGTGCATGCAGCATCGGACAAAGCGCTCCGTCAGGCTGGCGCAGTGCTGCCTGATACCATTTCAGCCCCTCAAATCGAGTATGCCGACCGGCCACTCAAACAGCCCGACATCGTCAAGCAGGAGGTTTGTGCCACTGTGGCGCAAATCATGAAGGCTGCAAGCAGTTACGCGGGTACTGTCGCCGGGCTCGGGCCGATAGGACGCCCATGGGCCCCAAGGGTGGCGTTCACTGGGACCTACGACCAACGCTGGCTGGACGAGCGTTGGCCTAATTTGCCCGGCGACTTTGACTTTCTTTATTGGAACTGCGCGCCGCAAGATCAGCAGATCGACTATCCACCGGCCAATGTGATGATCGAACTGGGTAACCTTGCCGACCCAAGCCTCGTACCCAGCGGGCACCTGGTGACCCAGCTACCGGGCCATCGCGCAGCGGTGCTGTTTCGCCTCAAAAGTGGCCTGATGATGGCTGCACAACCCGTCATCGACACCCTGCACATCGACACGGACAAGCTGCAAATAGCAGTAGTGTGGCGCGCAGCATTGGCCGCCAGCATGCAAGTGCGCTTGGCCGAGGCGAGATTTGAAACCGATCCCGGCAAACCACTGTTTCAACTGGCGGCCGCCCAAGGCAACGGCGCTGAGTTTGACGCCGAATCTACGCAACCCCTGCCCGATCTTCCCGTGAAGGTGCCCCATGGCTAGCAACTACGCAGCACGCAAGCAAAGCGGCTGGACGGTGTATAGCATCCCCCCCGATGTGTGCAAAACGCCGATGGGCAGCGCTATCGTGCCGATTCCCTACCCCGTCACCTCCAAGCTCGACAGTGCCATTGGCGTAGTCACGACCG
>CAYSMM010000110.1:0-7459 GCA_964432095.1 uncultured Burkholderiaceae bacterium
CGATTTGCTGCTGCTCTCGCTGTTTGCAGGCCTGTACAGCGTGCCGATGTACGCGCTCATCCAACTACGCGCTCAAGCCAGCCACCGTGCGCGAATCATCGCGGCCAACAACATCTTGAACGCGCTATTCATGATCGCCAGCTCGCTGATCGCCGCGGCATTACTGGCAGCAGGTTTCACGATTCAGCAGCTTTTTCTGATCACGGGCCTGGCGAACGCTGTCGTCGCCCTCTATATCTTCTTGCTGGTGCCTGAGTACTTGCTGCGCTTCGTGGCGTGGATCGCATCGCGCTGTTTGTACCGCTTCAAGGTGCGTGGCGACCACAACATTCCTACCCAGGGCGCAGCCATCATCGTGTGCAACCACGTGAGCTTTGTCGATGCGATATTGCTGATGGCGGCCAGCCCGCGGCCGATTCACTTCATCATGGACTACAAGATCTTCCGCATCCCTGTGCTCGGCTGGCTGTTCAAGCTCGCCGGTGCCATCCCGATTGCGCCGCAAAAGCTCGACCCGCAAACCTATGACCGCGCGTTTGAGCATGCGCACAAGGTGCTGCAAAGCGGTGACTTGTTAGGCATCTTTCCCGAAGGCGCCATCACGCGCGACGGCAATGTGGCCGAGTTCAAGGGTGGTGTGATGAAGGTGCTGGAGCGCAACCCCGTGCCTGTCGTGCCCATGGCGCTGCAAAACCTGTGGGGCAGTTTCTTCTCGCGCGTTGAAGACGGAAAAGCCATGGTGCGGCCGTTTCGCCGCGGCATACTCAGCCGTGTGGGCCTGCACGTAGGGCCAGCCGTCGCACCGGCTGCAGTGACGCCTGACGCGCTTAAGCTGAATATTCAACAACTGCTCAATCAAACAATATAGGGCTTATGATAGGCTTTACTTAATACAGTATATTGCCTTTACTGCAATGAAGATATGCAGTATCAAATATACACTCTGCTGAGTATTAAAATATCTAATCCACTCCGCGTGCACGATCTGCCGCAAACCGCTGTCTGAACTGCGTGAATCGCTGCTGCTCGATAGCCTCTCGCATTTCCCTCATGAGGTTGAGGTAGTAATGCAGGTTGTGAATGGTGGCGAGCATGGGGCCGAGCATCTCGCCGCATTTGTCGAGGTGGTGAATGTAGGCACGGCTGAAGTTTTTACAGGCATAGCAGGTACAGCTTTCATCTATCGGGCGCTCGTCGGTTTTGTAGCGCGTGTTGCGCAAGCGCAAATCACCCCGACGAGTGAACAAGTGCCCGTTGCGTGCATTGCGGCTGGGCATGACACAGTCAAACATGTCGATGCCGTTGGCTACGCCGTCCACTAAGTCCTCCGGGGTGCCCACGCCCATGAGGTAATGCGGCTTTTGTGGCGGCAGACGCGGGCCGATGTGCTGCAACACGCGCAGCATCTCGGGCTTGGGCTCGCCGACGCTCAGGCCGCCGACGGCGATGCCGTGGAAATCGAGATCGCTCAAGCCGGCGAGCGACTCATCACGCAGGTGCGTGTGCATGCCGCCTTGCACAATGCCAAACAGCGCGTTGGGATTTTCCAATCGCTCAAACTCGGCCTTGCAGCGCTTGGCCCAGCGCAGTGACAGCTCCATGGACACACGCGCCTCGGCTTCGGTGGTAAGGTGACCTTTCGTCTCGTAAGGGGTGCATTCATCAAACTGCATCACCACGTCGCTGTTCAGGCTACGCTGAATCTGCATACTGACCTCGGGCGTGAGGAACAGCTTGTCGCCGTTCACGGGCGACTGGAATCGCACGCCTTCCTCGCTGATCTTGCGCAGGTCTCCTAGACTCCATACTTGAAAGCCGCCGCTGTCGGTGAGTATGGGCTTGCTCCAGCCCATGTAGCGGTGCAGTCCACCGAACTGATCGAGCACAGCCGTACCGGGTCGCAACCACAGGTGGAAGGTATTGCCGAGGATGATTTGCGCACCGGCCTCGTTCAGAGCCTGCGGCGTCATCGCCTTGACGGTGCCGTAGGTACCCACGGGCATGAAGATGGGCGTCTCGACGGTGCCATGGTTGAGGGTGAGGCGCCCGCGACGGGCCAGGCCGTCCTGCGCGAGAACTTGAAACTGAAGACCGGAATGCTGCATGAGTGCCGCGATTGTAGGCGGCAGCTTGGCAGCCGGTGGGCTAGCGAGCGGCCGGGCTCGCCGCTTGTGGAGCGGCTTGTGCTTCGTCCGAGCGTGACCATGCGTAGGCAATCACGACAGCGATACCGAGAGACAAAGTGAGTGCAGCAGCCGCTTTGATGACGAATTTCATATTGGTATTGTCAAGAGTTGCGCGATGATGCACCCGTGCGCCAGCCGATGCAAGGGGCTTCAACCCTAGCCATGCGTAATACTCCCCACCTGCCAGGAATTTCACATCACCTCACATCGAGGCACGGTTCAGCCACATCGCGTCGCCATAGCTGAAGAAACGGTAGCGCTCTTGTACCGCATGCGCATAAGCCTGCTTGATGCTCTCGTACCCGGCAAACGCGCTCACCAGCATCAGCAACGTGCTTTTGGGCAGGTGAAAGTTGGTGATCAGGCAGTCCACTGCATGAAAGCGGAATCCCGGTGTGATGAATATCTCCGTCTCCCGCGCACCGGCTTTCAGTTCACCGCCCAGTGCCGCGGTTTCCAGCGCACGCAATGTGGTGGTGCCCACGGCAACCACACGGCCGCCTCGCCGCCGGCAGGCGTTGATCGCGTCCACCGTGGTTTGTGGCACCAAAAACCACTCGCGATGCATGCGATGCTGAGCAATGTCGTTGGTGCGCACCGGCTTGAAGGTACCGGCGCCCACGTGCAGCGTAACGTTGGCCAACTGCACGCCTTGCGCTTGCAAGCGCTTGAGCAGCGCCTCGTCGAAATGCAAACCTGCCGTGGGTGCAGCCACCGCACCCAGCTCACGCGCAAACACGGTTTGATAGCGCTGCTCGTCCTCGGCCGTGGGGGTATGCGTGATGTAGGGCGGCAGCGGCAGCGCGCCGTAGCGCTCGATCAGAGCCGAAGGCTCTTCTGGAAACCTGAGCAGATAAAAATCACCCTCGCGGCGAAGCACTAATACATCAAACGCTTCCTCGATGCGAATGCGGCTTCCCTCAGCCGGTGTTTTGCTCGCTCGCAGCATAGCCAGCACATGCCCGTGGTCGAGGACACGCTCCACCATGACCTCGACTACGCCGCCTGTGGGCTTTTTGCCGAACAGCCGTGCATGCATCACTTTGGTGTCGTTGAACACCAGCAAGTCTTTTGGCGTCAGCAGCCGGGCCACGTCGGCAAAGCTGCCGTCGATCAGCTCACCCTTGGCCGGCACTTGCAGCAAGCGGCTTGCTGTGCGCTCGGCAGCCGGAGACTGCGCAATCAGCGTCTCGGGTAAATCAAAGTCAAAATCGTTGAGGGTGTAGGAGATGGGGCGGCTAGTCAGCATACGGGCACCGGCTGCGAAGGCCATGCGTGTGGGCCATAGAATCGAGCGAATTGTATGAAGTCGCATTCCACGCCCGCACCGTCCGCTGACCTAGGCAGCCCCCGCAACAAGGGTAAGGCGTCTGCACCACAGGCGGCGCTAGCCAAGCTCGGCCTCAAGCGCGACATTGACTTGTGCCTGCATTTGCCGCTGCGCTACGAAGACGAGACGGCGATCACGTCCATCGCCGAACTGCGCGAAGGCACTCATGCGCAGGTGGAAGGCACGGTCACGCACAGCGAAGTGCAATACCGTGGCCGCCGGCAATTACATGTGGTGCTCAGCGACGGCAGCGGGCAAATCATGCTGCGATTCTTCAACTTCTACTTGAGCCAGCAGAAAACCTTGAGCGTGGGCGCACGCATCCGTGCGCGTGGCGAGGTGCGATTCGGCTATCACGGGCTGGAGATGATGCACCCCAGCTTTGGCAAGGTCGAACCTGGAGCGCCGCTCAAGACGCGTCTGACGCCGATATACCCAGCTACCGCCGGCATTAATCAGGCCTATCTCAGCAAGGCGATACACAACGCGCTGGCGCGCACGCCGCTGAGCGACACCGTACCCGCAGAGTTACTGCCCGCGCTCAAGCTGCCGCCGCTGGCCACTGCCGTCAGACTGTTGCATGACCCGCCGCCCGACGAGCCCATGGACACGCTGCAAGACCGCACGCATGTGGCATGGACGCGGCTAAAGTTCGATGAACTGGTGGCGCAGCAGTTGAGCCACACGCGTGCCAAGCTGCAACGCGCCGCACGCCGTGCACCCGCGTTGCGGGTGTTGCCCACGCATGGCGGCACATTGGTGGAGCGTCTGCATGCCACTTTGCCGTTTGCACTGACGGCGGCGCAACAGCGCTGTGTCAATGACATCGGGTTTGACTTGCAGCGCGAGCAGCCCATGCACCGCCTGCTGCAAGGTGACGTGGGCAGCGGCAAAACTGTTGTGGCGGCACTGGCGGCGGCGCATTGCATGGACGCAGGTTATCAATGCGCGCTGATGGCCCCGACCGAGATTCTGGCCGAGCAGCACTTTCGCAAACTCGTGCAATGGCTTACGCCTTTGGGCGTGCAAGTCGCATGGCTGACGGGCTCGCTCAAACCGGCAGCAAAACGCAAGGCACGCGAGCTGGCCAAGAGCGGCGCAGCGCAACTGGTGGTGGGCACACATGCCGTGATTCAAGGCAGCGTGCAGTTTGCACGTCTGGGCCTGACCATCATCGACGAGCAGCACCGATTTGGCGTACACCAACGCCTGGCACTGCGTAGCAAGGGTGGAAAAGTGGACAAAGGGGGCAGAAGTGTCGATAACGACATCCGTGGCGCAGCTATTGAGCCGCATCAACTGATGATGAGCGCGACGCCGATTCCGCGTACCTTGGCGATGACCTACTTCGCCGATCTCGACCTAAGCGTGATTGATGAGCTGCCGCCGGGCCGCAGCCCTATCGTCACCAAAGTGTTCAGCGACACCAAGCGCGACGAGGTGCTGGCACGCATCAAGCAGCAGGTGGCTGAGGGTAAGCAGGTTTACTGGGTGTGCCCGCTGGTGGAGGAAAGCGAGGTGCTCGATCTGCAAAACGCCAGCGCCGCGCACCAGGAGCTGTGTGAGGCGCTGGCCCCGGCCATGGTAGTGCTGCTGCATGGCCGCATGCCTCCCGCAGAAAAGCAGGCCGCGATGGAGTTGTTTGCCAGCGGCACGGCAGCGGTCATGGTTGCTACGACGGTCATCGAGGTCGGCGTCGATGTGCCCAATGCGTCGCTGATGGTGATCGAGCATGCCGAGCGTTTCGGCCTGTCGCAACTGCACCAGCTGCGTGGCCGCGTGGGGCGCGGCGCCGTTGCAAGCGTGTGCATCTTGCTGTACACCTCGCCGCTATCGGAAACCGGCCGCGAGCGCCTGCGCGCGATGGCCGAAACCACCGACGGCTTTGTGATCGCACAGCGCGACCTGGAGATACGCGGGCCAGGCGAGCTGCTGGGTGCGCGCCAAAGCGGCACGCCACTGCTGCGCTTTGCCGATTTGCAAAAAGACGAGGGCTTGATCGCGCCCGCGCGCACCGTGGCCGAGCGCATGCTGGCAGCACACCCCGACCTGACCGAGCAACACCTCGACCGCTGGTTGGGTGGCAGAGAGGACTTGCTGGCAGCTTGATCCATATACTTAACTGAGTATAAATGCCTTTCTGGATTTTGGGTCGCCTTTTCCGTGTAGTACAAGCACGGGTATTTGAAATGATTGTTATCGTCTATTAATGTGCGATTAAGAATATCTATGACTCGACATGACTTTGACCGAATTGAAATACATAGTGGCCCTCGCGCGTGAGCGGCATTTCGGCCGCGCGGCCGAAGCCTGCTTCGTATCGCAGCCCACACTGTCGATCGCGATCAAGAAGCTCGAAGACGAGCTCGACATCAAGCTGTTCGAGCGCGGCGGCACGGACGTGAGCGTCACGCCGATTGGTGAGGAAATCGTCGCGCAGGCGCAGCGCGTGATCGAGCAGGCCAACGCGATCAAAGACATCGCGCGCAGCCGTAAAGATCCTTTGGCCGGCCCGCTGCGGCTGGGCATCATTTACACCATCGGCCCCTATCTGCTGCCCGCTCTCGTTCGGCGCATGATTGCACAAGTGCCGCAGATGCCGCTGATGCTGCAAGAGAACTTCACCGTTAAGCTGCTGGAAATGTTGCGCACTGGCGAACTGGATGCCGCCATCATGGCCGAGCCATTTCCCGACGTCGGGCTCGATGTCGCGCCGCTGTACGACGAGCCGTTCATGGCCGCAGTGCCCAAGGATCACCCGCTGGCCAGGCGCAAGTCGCTCAACGCCGTTGAGCTCAAGAGCGAGACCATGCTTCTGCTGGGCACTGGTCACTGCTTTCGCGACCATGTGCTGGAGGTATGCCCGGAGTTTGCACGCTTCTCGCCTGATGCCGACGGCATTCGCAAATCGTTCGAAGGCTCGTCGCTGGAAACCATCAAGCACATGGTGGCCAGTGGCATGGGTGTCACGGTGGTGCCATTGCTCTCCGTGCCACGCGATAACCCGCGTAACGCCCTGGTGCGCTACCTGCCCTTTGCCGATGCGGCTAACGAGCTGCCGCAGCGCCGCGTAGTGCTGGCCTGGCGCAAGAGCTTCACACGCACGCAGGCCATCGAGGTGTTGCGCAAAACGGTGCTTGCATGCGACTTACAGGGTGTCAAAAAACTCTCATAGAGCTGTTGCTGGTGTTGGCTATGGATTGAATGCACGAATTCAATTGGTAATTTGAAGCTGCAATCCCTATGCTGATGTGTGACGCACCTGACTGGAGGCACGCATGAGCAAGAAAGAGACCCCATCGAAACCCCAAGCCGGCAATAGCCGACCGCATGTGGCGCAGATCGACATTGGCATCTCGAATGAAGATCGCGCGAAGATCGCAAACGGCCTGTCGCACCTGCTCGCAGACACCTACACGCTGTACCTGACCACGCACAACTTTCACTGGAACGTCACGGGCCCGCAGTTCAACACCCTGCACAGCATGTTCATGACGCAATACACCGAGTTGTGGAACGCAGTCGATCCAATTGCAGAGCGCATACGCTCCCTCGGCTTCACGGCGCCTGGCTCGTATGCGCAGTTTGCGGCATTGAGCTCGCTGGATGACGCGCCCGCGACACCGCCTAAAGCCACTGACATGATCAAGCGCCTAATGAAAGGCCATGAGGCAGTTGCACGCACCGCGCGCGAGGTGTTTCCCCTGGCCAGCGATGCCAACGATCAGCCGACTGCCGATTTACTGACGCAAAGGTTGGATATACATGAAAAAACGGCGTGGATGTTGCGCTCTCTTTTAGAGAGCTAGCGTGCCGTTTTTCGGTGAAGACTAATTTTGCGTAGCAAAGTTTTGTCGGAACCCAAAAACGGCGTGGATGTTGCGCTCGCTTTTAGAGAGCTAGCGTGCCGTTTTTCGGTGAAGACTAATTTTGCGTAGCAAAG
>CAYSMM010000111.1:0-7436 GCA_964432095.1 uncultured Burkholderiaceae bacterium
GAGGCGGAGGCGGGCGTGGCCATGATCGCTTCATTCTACGCGCGGCGTAGGGGTGCAGTAGGGGTGCAGTAGGGGTGCAAGCAGATGCGATGCGCGGCACAGTAAGGCTTAGAGAGGCTTAGCGAGGCTTGCCGGGCCTAATGCGACTGAGCGCAAGATGGGGCGCGAGGCTCGCAGCTATGCCCTGTTCGTAAAGCTCGCAGTAATCACGATACTCCAAGATGTGTAGGCCATCATATGATCTATTGATGACCAGAAACGGCATGTTACTCAATGAAGTATAAGGGGAAATGGAGATGAATGCGCTGGAGGTGGCGAAGGCTTGAGGTGATGCGGTAGGCTGCGGCGAAGCTGCGCGGCCTGACAAGCTAGAACTTTCTTCAGCTTAATAGCACTCACAAATCATTGGCCCGCGGCTACGCATTCCAGCGGTAACCTCAGGTCGATATTGCGGTATCAGGCGACCATACCGCTGCGCTTCGGCGCACTTTTTGACACATTGGTTTTCGGCGGAAGGACTTGAGTACTGAGCATAGAAGAGAACAACTGTTAGACAAAGCGTAAAGACAGCCGTTAACACAGCCAAACCCCTACGCTGCCTTCTTTTCTGTGTGCGCTCTGACATTACAGTATCTTTAGGAACTAACAACCGTATCGTGGCAGAGGAAATAGCATTCGGGCTTGAACAGTGATGGGGTGCCAAGATGAGGCGGGAGTCCGCATGAGGTGTTTGTGTCTGGACAAACCGTCCTGCAATATGGTTGTCTAGGTCTAGGAATAATCGGCAAGTCCTGTGGCCGCCAAGGAAAATTTACGCCGACATAAGCACCGGGAATGTTTTGGGACGGATTGGGCATATTGGTAAATTGATTCATCAGGCTGCGCGGTGTGGCTACTCCAGTCCTTTCATAGATCTTCGGCGGGGCTGTTATCGCCGGGCCACGAGGCAGATAGGTTCCGGGAGCCACAAGGTACTGTTGTAATCCATCAGGATCAACATACGAAACCGGATCTCCCCCACATACGCATAGTTATTGGTCTGGCCTGAGGCCCAGCCGATCGGATCTTCGCTGATGAAGCGTGCACATCCAGCATGGTAGTACCGCGCCCGGTAATACATCAAGCCTGTGCCGTCGTTGTGCCGCCTGCCGTGCCGCTGCCCGAATGCAGCCCGCATTGCATTTGCCTTTTGCCTCTGCTGTGCGGCGACCCCGCACGCTGTGCACGCGGCACAATATGACATCAACACTCCATCAAACCATGCGCCCCGAACCTACAAACCCGACAAGCCGCCGCAGCTTCGTTGTGCGCGCAGGCGCGGCCTGCACGTTAAGCGTGTGCGCAGCGCCAGCCGTGCTGCTAGGCAGCGGCTGCAATGCCTTGAGTGCGCAGGGGGTAGACCCGGCGATCGGCTGGCCGCGGCTGGTGATGCCGCCGCGCCCTGTTGCGCCACGCGGGCTGGCTTTGGTGCTGGGCTCGGGCGGGCCGCGTGGCTTTGCTCATGTGGGCGTGCTCAAGGCACTTGCGCGGCTCGACATCACGCCCGATCTGGTGGTGGGCTCAAGTGTGGGGGCGGTGCTGGGCGCAATGGTGGCGGCGCATATGCCGGCCGCGCAGATCGAGGCGCTGGCACTCAAGCTCACGATAACGGACGTGCTGGATTTTTCTCTCAGTGCGCTGTTACGCGGCACCACTTTCACAGCGTATTCGGTGTCGCGACTGGTACGCGATCTGACGCAGCAAGACGACCTCGCGCGGCTGCCGCTGCCCTACGCTTGCGTGGCCTCGCGCCTGGGCGGAGCGCGGCCCGTACCATGGTTGATGAATGCGGGCTATTTGCCGCTGGCCATTCAGGCTTCCGCGGCCGTGGTGGGTACCGCGCCGCCGGTGCTGATGGACGGCGTGCCGCACACCGACGGCGACCTGGCCGCGCCACTGCCGGTACGCGCCGCGCGGCAACTGGGTGCCAAGCGGGTGATTGCGGTGGATATTTCGGCCTACGAGGAAGACACGCCAGCATGGGTGCTGCGCGACGCACCGCATTGGGAAGACGATGCACGCCGCCGACGTGCGCAAACCGCTGAGGAGTTGCCGCATGTCGACGCGTTGCTACACATTCGCTCGCCTTACTTCTCGGGCTTTTCGCTGGCGTACCGGCGCGACATGATCGAGCGTGGCATGCAGCAGACACTGGCGCGTGCCGACGCGCTGCGGGCGCTTGCTGCCTAGCAACAATCAACTAACACAATCCTCGTATACTCACTGTTCTATATATCTATTACTGCTATAAGATAATGCAGTAACAGTTATATAGTACATTGAGTATCATTCATTGTAACCCTCAACCCTACAGGCTGTTACGCACTTTAACGCTCAGCGTCATGCACCGCGCCTAGCATTGATGGCATGACTCAGCACTTCACCTCCCAGCGCCTCGCAGCCACGCTTGCCACAGTTGCATTGATGAGTGTGCTCACCGCTTGTGGCGGCAGCAATAACTCACCGGCTCCCGCACCCGCTCCTGCCCAGCCCCCGGCTTCACCACCTGCCAGTGGTACGCCGGTGAGCACAGTTGCGCACGCCGGCAACAACCAGTCGGCAACGGTTGGCACCGCGGTCAGCACCCAGCCCGCGGTTCGTATCCTGGACAACGCCGGTAAAGGTGTGCCGGGCATGACGGTAACGTTCAGCGTGATTGCGGGCGGCGGCACGATTACGGGCGCCACGCCCGTGAGCGACGGCAACGGCGTGGCCACGCTCGGCAGCTGGACACTGGGCGCCGCGCCGGGCACCAATACCTTGTCGGCACGTACGCAAGGCCTACCCGAGGTCACGTTCAATGCCACGGCCACGGCTGCAGCAGGCCAAACTACGCTCACAAAGGTGGCTGCGAGCGATAACCAAAGCGCTCAAGTCGGCACCGCTGTACCCAACGCGCCGCAAGTAATTGTGCGCAACGGCGCGGGGCAGCCCATGCAAGGCGTCACGGTCAACTTCACACCGGCCAGCGGCAGCGGCTCGGTGCAAAACAGCACGTCCGTCAGTGGCAGCGACGGCACTGCCAGCGCAGGCACCTGGACGCTCGGCCCCAGTGCGGGCACGCACACACTCAACGCCAGTGCCAGCGGCGTGGCCACCGTCACCTTCAGCGCAACCGCACTGGCCGCGGGCACGCCCACAATCTCACGCACAGTGTTCATGAGCGGCCTGCAGACTCCGTGGGATATGGTCTTCGCGCCCGACGGCACCGTGTTCTACACCGAACGCAACCGTGGCATGAGTGTGATGTTGACCAACGGCACACGCCGCCTGCTGTTCAACCCCAGCGACTTTGTGGCGCAAGATCAAAGCGGCATGCTCGGCGTGGCGCTCGACCCCAACTTCGCCAGCAACCGCACGGTGTTCGTGTTCATGGGCTCGAACGCCGGCGGCAGCACCGACAACCGTATCGTGCGCTTCACGGTGAACGCAGACTACACCGCAGTGAGCAACCGCACCGACATCGTCACTGGCATCGCCTACGCCGGTGGTGCGCACTCGGGCGGACGCATCCGCTTTGGTGGTGACGGCTATCTCTACATCACCACAGGCGACAACCGCACCGGCACCGTGCCGCAAAGCCCCACGGTGCTGGGCGGCAAGGTGCTGCGGGTTGATCGCGACGGCAATGCTGCGCCTGGCAACAACGCGCCGCAAGGCTTTGACGCGCGCATCTACACCTATGGCCACCGCAACCCGCAAGGCATTGCGTTTCGCATCGGCGGCAGCAATGCTGGCACTGCCTATTCCTGCGAGCACGGCCCAGGCGACAACGATGAGGTCACGCCACTATCGGCCGGCGGCAACGGCGGATGGGATCCGCGCCCGCGTGGCAACCCGCCGCGCTGCCCGAACGGCACCGACATGAGCTACTGCGGCTATCAAGGCAGCAAGATGACCGACACGACGGTCTACCCCAATGCCATGCCACCCGCATGGAGCACAGGCAGCAGCTCACAAGGCATGAGCGGTTGCGCATTCCTGAGCGGCACGGCCTGGCGCGACTGGAACGGCGCATTGGCCGTTGCGTTGTTGGCAGGTCGCCGGATTGAAATCCTGCGCCTCAACGCCGCCGGCAGCAGCGCCACCAACACGCCGATACTCAATACGCTCAATATACGGCTACGCACCGCGGTACTGGGGCCGGACGGCGCGCTATACGTGCTCACTAACGACAAGCCTGGCGGCGACGAGGTGTGGAAGATTTCTCCGGGTTAAGGTTGGCCAGAGCGACTGCGACTGTCGCCCTGTTGCGACCGGCTGACGCGGGCATCGCAATTGCGGATGTCACTGCCATGGCCCATGTGTTAAAAATTGGGATAAATGTGCACAAACAGGCGTTGCTGCGTCTGTCGATGCGTTGTCATAGTGCACAACCCTGCAGGCAGCGCTGAACCAGGATTGAAAATGGCCATTGTAAAAACCCCAAAGACTCGGGTGACTCATCCTGCACTGCTGCTGGCTGGCTCAGTGTTGTTGGCTGCCTGCGGCGGTGGCGGTGGTAGTGGTGGTTCAAACCTCGCTCCTACCAGCACGACGAGCGGCACCGCAACCGCGCAATCGTGCGCGCCTGACAACCCGTACCGCGCCGACGCGACATCGGCCACCACCGCAGGCAGCCTAGCCAATGAAAAAGCCTGGATACGCGCTTATGTGGACGCCGCCTACCTCTGGTTCAATGAAGTCCCCAATGTGGACCCGAACGCCAGCCCCTACACCGGCTCGATGACTCAGCTAGACGGGCGAGGCGTGCCGCTGCCGATCTCCAACTACTTCGAGGCCCTCAAGACACCGGCCATCACACCGAGCGGCAAACGCCGCGACCAGTTCAGCTTTACCTACCCCACCAAGGCGTGGAACGATCTGTCGCAGTCGGGTGTGTCAGCTGGCTATGGCGTGGAGTGGAAGCGCATCAGCAGCAGCCCGCCGCGTAACTGGCGCGTGGCCTTTGTGCAGCCCGGCTCGCCGGCAGCAACCGCGGGACTGCAACGCGGCGATACGCTCAAAACCGTAGACGGCGTAGACTTTGCCAACGGCAGCAATGTCAATGCCATCAACGCTGCGCTGTTCCCGCAAGTGGGCACCACACACAGCTTCGTGCTCGCGCGGACCGGATCTGCGGATGTATCGGTCAACATGACAGCGGCCAACATCACGCTCACTCCGGTGCCGCAAACCAAGACCTTTACCAACAGCAACGGTGCCAAGGTAGGCTATATCCTGTTCAACGATCACATCGCAACTTCCGAAGCACAACTCATCGCCGCAGTGAACCAGTTGAAGACCGATAACGTCACAGAGCTGATTCTGGATTTGCGCTACAACGGCGGCGGCTATTTGTTCATTGCCAGCCAGTTGTCATACATGATTGCCGGCAGCACGCGCACGCAAGGCAAGTTCTTCGAGAAGCTGCAATACAACAGCAAGCGCACGACGGAGAACAATCAGGCGGCCACCCCGTTCTACAGCACTGCCTGCATCCTGAACAACCAGTTCCAATGCACCAGCAATCAAGCGCTGCCCACACTCAACCTCGGCCGCGTGTATGTGCTGGTGCAAGGCGACACCTGCTCCGCAAGCGAGGCCATCATCAACGCCCTGCGCGGCATCGACGTGGACGTGCAGTTGATCGGCACCAACACCTGCGGCAAGCCCTATGGCTTTACCGCCAAGGACAACTGCGGCATCTCGTACTTTCCGGTGGAGTTTCAAGGCAACAATTACAAAGGCTTTGGTGATTACGCTGACGGCTTCATCCCGGCCGGTACAGGCACCACCGCCAACAATGTGCCCGGCTGCCGCGTGAATGACGATTTGAACAAACCGCTGGGCGACGCCACTGAGGCGATGATCGCGACCGCGCTGTTCCGCCAGGCCAATCCCGCGAGCTGCCCCAGCCCCGCATTGGCTGGCATTCTGAGTGCGGGTGCGCAAGCCGAGCAAGGCTCGCTGTTGCGCAGCCCGGTGCGCGAGAACCGCTTCCTGGTGCCGGGCGGTACGCGCTGATGCACGCGTTCAATGCAGCGATATTGACGGCCGTTGCGCTTGCAGCAGCTGGATGTGCTTCTCCCATGAACGCCGATTCACCCTCAACGCCCGCACGGTTCGCCGCTGCGCCCTCCAGCGCTTGCATCCAGCAGATGCAGGCGTTTGCCGGGCAGCAAACTGGCCGCGGCGTTACGCTCACCGACAAGGCGTTTGCCGACAGCGATGTGCTGTTGTTGGAGCGACCCATCCTTCGCGGTCCCGACGGCCGACCGCTCGACGGACGCAGCATGGAGCGGCCCGAAATCTTCAAGCTCGTGCAGCAAGCCGGGCAATGTGTGATGGTGCATGAGCGCACCGGCGCGCGGCAAGTGCTGCAGGGCTGCAACTGCGCGCCGCACACAGTGCAAAAGTCATAGCCTTAGCCCCGCGGCACGGGCAACACACTGTCGTCCGCGATCACGTATATGCAGTCGCCAGGTTCGGGCTGCACCACGTGGCTGCCTGTGAATTCACCAAAAGCAGGCAGCACAGCGCATTGCTCACCAAACCAGAAACATGGTAGGCGCGCCGACTCGCCAGCGCGGCCACAAAGGTGAAAGCTTGGGTGTGTGTGGCCCGCGATCGCGTAGGCCCCGGGCACGGTTTGCGGGAAGTGGCTCAGCGCCAGCGTGCGACGCTCGGCATCTATGCACCACGGCTCCTCGACGAGCGTGATACCAAGTTCACGCGGCGATACTTTGGCGCGAAACGCCTTGGCGTCGTGGTTGCCTTCGATCAGCACAACTTCGACGCTCGCATGGGCCTGCCGCCAGGTATGCCATTGCCTGAGCACCGCGCTTTGCAGCGCTGCCTGTGAATGGAACAAATCACCGAGAAACACTACGCGCGTTGCGCCGGTTTGCGCGATGAGGCGACTGATGGTTTGCAGGTTGCTTTGTGTGGTGCCGCGCGGCACCGGCACTCCCAGGCGGCGGAAGGCCACCGCCTTGCCAAGATGCGCATCGGCAATCAATAATGCTTTATACTCTTTTAAGTATAAAGCCTTCTCTGGCAATAGGAAACCAGATAAAGCTTTGTACTCAAAGGAGTACATGAAAATAGCCTAGCTTAGGAGTGTGCGCAGGCTTGCTTCTGCCTGCTCGGCGGGCGAGCGCTTGAAGCCGCTTTTGGCAAAGCGCTGCAGTCGTCCGAGAACGAAGCTCATCAGCACATTGGCACGCACAGCGGCATCGAAACCTTCGCCGTAGTGCCCAGCCTCGGCTGCAATACGCAGGCTTTGCTTGAAAGCCGACTCGATTTTGTCGAAGAACTGATTCATGCGCTGCTGCAGGCGTTCGTGCTCGCCCACCAGTGCATCGCCCACCATCACGCGGGTCATACCACGGTTTTTGTCGGCAAAGTTCATCAGC
>CAYSMM010000112.1:0-7389 GCA_964432095.1 uncultured Burkholderiaceae bacterium
GGCATGGCGCTTGCAACGCGCAGCTCGTCATGCGTCAGCGTACCGGTTTTGTCGAACACCACATGGCTGATGGAAGCTAACGATTCGATGGCCGACAAGCGCTGCACCAGCACACCGCGCCGCGCGAGCGCGCCTGCGGCAGCAAGCATGGCCGCAGGCGTGGCCAGTGAGAGCGCACATGGACATGTGACGATGAGCACCGTCACGGCTACCTGCACCGCCTTAGCCGGATCAACAAACCACCATACCGCACCTGCGGCAGCCGACAGCAGCAGTACCGCAGCAACAAACGGCCCGGCAACACGGTCGGCCATGCGTGCGCTTGCAGGCTTGTCGAGCGCTGCGCTCTGCATGAGCTGCACGATGCGTGCATAGCGTGTGTCTTGCGCTACGCGCGTCACGCGCACCACGATGGGCGCACCGCGGTTGATGCTGCCTGCAAGCACCTCGCTGCCAGGCAGGCGTAGCTGTGCGTGCGACTCCCCGGTGATCAGCGCCTCATCCACGCGGCCGTCGCCTTCAACCACCACGCCATCGGCCGCGATCGCCTCGCCCTGCGTCACGCGAAGGTAGTCACCCCTGCCAAGCGCGTGCGGCGCCACGTGCTCGCACCGGCTGCTCAGGCTCACTGCACCATCACCGGCAGGTACAAGCCGCGTCACGAGTTGTGGCAGGCGATGCATCAGGGTGCTGAGTGCGTGCACCGTGCGGCCGCGTGCGCGGGCCTCCAGATAGCGCGCGCACAAGAGCAGAAAGATGAACATCGTCAGCGAGTCGAAGTACACCTCGCTGCCTAACGGCCCTGCAGGCTGGAATGTGGCCACGCTGCTGGCGGCGAAGGTGGCAAGGGTGCCGAGCGCAATTGGCACGTCCATGCCGGCATGGCGCTGGCGTGCGTCGCACCAAGCGCGCTGGATGAACGGCGCGGCAGAAAACAGCATCACCGGAATCGTCAGCAGCCATTGCGCCCACGCGAGCAGACGTGCAATGTCCGGCGTCATCTCGCCCGGCGCGGCAAAGTAGCCCGGCACCGCGTACATCATCACCTGCATCATGCAAAAGCCGGCAACGAACAGCCGCCAAAGCTCACGGCGCTGCAGGGCCTTGAGCACATTCGCGTCGATTGGCAGGTGCGCGATGCTCGCGCGGTAGCCTGCTGCCGATACCGCCTCTGCGATCTGCGACAAACGCACCCGTGCGGGCTGCCACTGCACGCGCGCCATGCCGTTGGCCGCGTTGACAGCAACCTCCATCACGCCCGGAAGTTTGCGCACGGCATGCTCCACGCCGACTGCACAAGCCGCGCACCACATGCCCTCGACGTTGAGCGCGGTAGTCGCCGATGCACTATCGGCCGAGTAGCACGTGGACGGCGCAATCGCATGCGGCGAATCCCAGTCAAACGGCGCGGGCCGCACCGCCTTGGCGACATCTGACGTTGATGTACGGCTGGACATCGTTGACAGTGTTGGGGCCACCGCGGACATGGCCGCCACCTTAGCCCGGCGGCAGCGGCAGCGCCTTGACGCACATCAAGCGCATTGCATCTGCGCCTGCAGAGCTATCAGCGCAATTACTACAGTAACTATATATGCATTACTGCCGATAAATAAAGCGATTATGCACATATAGACTATTGAGTATCAACGCAACGCATGCCCCTCGGCAAACTCAAGCCGTGAACTGCAAAGCCGCCAGCCGCGCGTACAGGCCGTCACGCGCCACCAGTTTTGCATGCGTGCCCTGCTCCACGATGCTGCCATGATCGAGCACCAGAATGTGGTCGGCTGCTTGCACCGTCGCCAGGCGATGGGCGATCACAACGGTCGTGCGGCCCCGCATCGCCACCTCCAGCGCCTGCTGCACCGCGCGCTCGCTTTCAGCATCGAGCGCACTCGTCGCCTCGTCCAGTAACAGCAGCGGTGCATCTTTGAGAATCGCCCGGGCAATGGCAATGCGCTGCTTTTGCCCGCCAGACAAGCGCACGCCCCGCTCGCCCAGATAAGTGTCATAGCCCTCGGGCAGCGCGCGGATGAACTCGTCTGCATACGCAGCCTGCGCGGCAGCACGCACCTCATCGTCGCTGGCGTTGGGCCGGCCATAGCGGATGTTCTCCAGCGCCGAGGTGGAGAAGATAGTGCTTTCCTGCGGCACCAGCGCAGTGCTGTCGCGCAGCGCGTGCAAATCAGCATGCTTGAGGGGCACACCGTTGATACTCACCGTGCCGGCCGATGCGTCGTAAAAGCGCAGCAGCAGTTGCACGATGGTAGTTTTGCCCGCACCGCTGGGCCCTACCAAGGCCACCGTGCGCCCCGGCTCGACAATGAACGACACATCGTTCAGCGCTGCCTGCGCGGGCCGCGAGGGATAGTAAAAACTTACGCGGTCAAACTCGATGCGCGCACCACGCATCTGGGGCGGCTGCCGCACACCTTCGCCGTTATGTGGCAAGGTCAGGGCCATGGCCTGTTTGGGCTGCGAAATTGGCGACTTGGACGCCAGCAACTCCATCAGCCGCTCGGTGGCGCCCGCAGCGCGGAGCAAATCGCCCCACACCTCGGCCAGCACCGCGACTGCACCTGCCAACAGGCCGACGTACAACACTGTTTGGCCGAGCGTTCCCGGCGATAGCTTGCCCGCGATCACAGCTTGAACACCGTCGTACACACCGTAAAGCAGCGAGCCGAACATGCTGATGATCACGAACGCGGTGAGCAGCGAGCGCGTGCGGTTGCGCTTGTTCGCGGTTCTGAATGCATCCTCGCTGGCGCGTGCAAAGCGCTCGGCCTCACGCGCCTCCTGCGCATAGCTCTGCACCACAGGTACGGCATTGAGCACTTCTGCTGCAATCGCACTGGTGTCGGCCACACGATCCTGGCTGGAGCGGCTCAGACGCCGTACACGCCGGCCGATCAGCACGCTGGGCACGACTGTGAGAGCAAGAATGGCCAGTACCATGCCCATCACGCGCGGCATGGTCACGATGAGCACTGCGAGTGAACCGATGAACAGCACCGCGTTGCGCAGCCCCATGCTGAGTGAGGAGCCCACCACGGTTTGCACCAAGGTGGTGTCGGTGGTCAGACGCGAGATCACCTCGCCGGTTTTTGTACGCTCAAAAAACTCCGGGCTTTGCTTCACGACATGTGCGTACACCGCATTGCGCACATCGGCCGTCACGCGCTCTCCGATCCAGCTGACCATGTAAAACCGCGCCGCCGTAAACACCGCCAGCGCTACGGCCACGAAGAACAGGCCGATGAACTCATTACGAATCGCCGTTTTGCGCGCCAGCAGGTCTTCAGCGGAGAAACCGGCGTCGATCAAATCCTTGAGCGCGGCGGGAATCACCAGCGTGGCTGCGGCCGCAAGCGCCAGAAACAGCAGCGCCAGGCCCACTTGCAGCTTGTACGGCCGCAAAAACGGCAGCAAGCCTGAAAGTGCCTTGATTCGCCTGCTTGTGGGTGTTACGTTCGCGGCCTCAGGCAGCCCGGCTGCAGCAACTGCACCGGCGGATTGATTAGGGTTCATGTAACGCTATGTTGTGTCTGGGGCTAGAACAGCAAGTCTAGACGAGTCGTGAAAATCGTTTATAATCAAAGTCTTTGCTAAATTCAGCATTCAATTTACTTAGTTCGACCACAAAGGTTTGCATGGCTACCATCCGCGTTAAAGAGAACGAACCGTTTGACGTTGCACTGCGCCGCTTCAAGCGCACGATTGAGAAGCTCGGCTTGTTGACCGACCTTCGCGCACGTGAGTTCTACGAAAAGCCCACCGCCGAGCGCAAGCGCAAGAAGGCCGCTGCCGTCAAGCGCCACCACAAGCGCGTACGCAGTATGATGCTGCCTAAGAAAATGTACTGATTACGCAGGCTGCGCGCATGGGCCACGCCCTGCAGCTGCGGCCTCAAGCCGGTAATAACCTAGAAGAATAGTCTTCTCTCGAGTCTCAAGGCCGCCCGGCGCAAGCCCGGCGGCCTGATTTTTCTGCGGAGCCAAGCGATGACGACATTGAAAGATCGGATCACCGAGGACATGAAAACCGCCATGCGCGCCAAAGACAGCGAGCGCCTGGCCACCATCCGCCTGCTTTTAGCCGCCATCAAGCAAAAAGAGGTGGACGAGCGCATCACCCTGGACGACGCCGCCGTCATCGGCGTGCTCGACAAGATGATCAAGCAGCGCAAGGACAGCATTACCGCGTTTCGCGCGGGTGCGCGCGAAGACCTGGCCGTCAAAGAGGAGGCCGAAGTCGCGGTGCTGCAGCCCTACCTGCCCGCACGCCTGTCGGGCGAGGCGCTGGACGCCGAAATCAAGGCGCTCATAGCCGAAGTGAGCGCCACGGGCCCGCAGGATATGGGCAAGATCATGGGGCCGCTCAAGGCACGCCTGGCCGGCAAGGCCGACATGGGCGAAGCATCGGCACGCGTCAAGGCGCTGCTAGCCGGTTGATTAAGTTGCATGAGTGTATATACTCAATTGAGTAATATATTTTTCTCATCTAATTGGATACCGGACAAGGCATGTTAGACGGTGGAGTATCGCCGTCGATTCCTCACACTCTGCTCTCTACCTCTCGCATTGCAGCACCGCGTTGCCCGGCTGGCACGCTATAGCTGGCACAACAAACCGCTACCTCGCTTTGCGCAAGCGTGAATCCGTTCACTGCTGTATGTATCACCCCACCTGACTATTGCTCAGTTGGGCGCTTAGATACAGAATGTTGCAATCAGTTTGCTGCCGGTGAGTGTTCCACCGATATAAAACAAGCGCGTACTCAGATCAACCAGCCCGCACACCATGGCGTCCAATCACGACGGCCCCCGCCATTCGCTGCTCAAGCGAATCATGCTCTATCTGCGCAAGCCGCATTTGGAGTGGGAGCACACTGCCTTGATGTTGGCCGAGCCAGACGAGCGGGCGCTACGGGCTCAGTTCATAGCAGAGCGCGAAAAAAAACTCTCACGCACCGACAGCCAGCGCGACCTCGACACCCTGCGCAGCCTGTTGTACAACCGCAACCAGTCCAGCATCATCACACAGCCCACGGGCGGCGGCGCGTTTCCCGCACACTCAGCTGACAGCCCGCTGCGCCATCCCTCAGACCTGGACCCACCCAGCACCGCCGAGCCCGAGCGCGCCTACGCACTCACCATGCCGCAGGCCCCCAACGACGCATTCACACTTGGCGGCAACTCGCTTGCACAGTCGCAGCGCAAACCCGGCGCAGCCCCCGAGTTCGCCGAGTGCATTAACAGCGCAGTATTCACTTATGCCAGCGGTGATGACATTTCGGCCGAGGCCACGCTGCTTCAAGCAATTGAGCATCACCCGGACAAAGCCGCCGAGTTGTATGTTTATCTGCTCGACCTCTATCAGGCCACACGGCAGATTCAACCCTATAACGCTGCGGCACAGCTGTATGCACGCAACACCGGAAAGGCCATGCCGCTGTGGCACACCCCCGGCCCGCACGTGGCGCCCGACCCACGAGCCTTGCCCGCCACTGCCTCGTTAGCAACGTCCGGCACTAATCCTCACGTGTTACCCCAGGCACTCAGTGTCAAGGCCGCGGAGGACTTGCTACGCTACGTCAACAGCCATGCATCACAAGACCGTATGCTGGATATTGATTGCACGGCGCTTGCCGTGGTGCATACAGACGCCTGCTGGCCGCTATCGCAAGCTATCAACCGCCTGGCCGACGCCGTGGGTGAGGTGTACATCGCCGCGCTGCACAATCTAGCTCACGCGCTGGAGAATCACGCGCCGAACGACGACGCAGGCCTGGCGTGCGACTGGCAGCGCGCCCGGCTGGCGTTATTCCGCCTGACCGGCAACGCTTCCGAGTATGCGCAGACCAGCGAAACCTTCAGCCAGCGTTGCCGCCTGCCTGCGCCGCCGTGGATGCCACCACGCTGCGTACTCGTGTCCTCACGCGCCGCTGCTGCAGCTGCAGCCAACGGCACGGCCTCCAACACACTGGGCACGCATGAGCTGCGGCTCGATGGCAGCTATAGCCGCGCGCAACTTGCGCAAACCCTGCTGGCGCAAAACGCATTCGTGCAGCCCGCACAGGCCGTGCAGGTTCATTGCGCGCAACTGCACCGCCTCGACATCGATGCCGCGCACGACTTCATCGTCTGGACGGGCCAGTTGCGCCACGCCGGCAAGCAAGTCGCTGTCATCCAACTCAACCACCTCGTCGCACAACTGCTGCGCACCCTCGACCCCGAGGCCACAGCAGACTTCGCCACGCACCGTCGCTACAGTTGAGCCTGGTCGCGCTCGCTTTGCCACAGCCTCACCCGCCGCTGCCGCACAGCAGCGAGCAGCATTCACACATGCCACAGAAGATTGCATTACATCTTGCCATATACACTTCCTAGTAAATAACCGTTACTGCAATACCATAAACCAGTAACTGCCACATACAGCAAACAGTATTTGATTCAAATGAACCGCTACGGTCTAACGTCCGCACATCAGACGCGAGTAGCAAGACGCACCAAACGGGTTGATTGGCAGGCTACGCAACGCACCTACCCCCCTTGTTGCTGCGCGTGAGAAACAGCCAGGATGAATCGGCCTGCGGTGGCAGCACACTCAAGATTCAGGGCTAACCTCTTGAGGTGTATGACGAAAGTGCTGCGTTTGGCGTTGTGGTGTTAACCGTTATCATGGATTATTTGTCCGATAAATCACGTCGTACGACAACTTAGGAGAGGTGCCATGGAGTGCGCATGCGGGTGTGGAAAGCGACCAGCCAAAGGCAACTTCCCCCAGGTCACGACCAAAAGCTCAGGGCGAACCTAGAGGAACGGGTTGGAGGTTTGATCTCACTTCGTATGCTCGTTGAAGCAGCGGAGCATCACGTGAACGGAAGTTTAGGAAGCTCCATGTTCAGCAACATGGTTAAAGACCTTCTCTTAAATCGAGAGGCACAGCGTTGAGAAACAGATTGTTGTCGTCCAACTATGCGCTCCACCGGACGCCCTGGCCCTACGAGCCAGGGTTCCTTGTTCGCTTAGCTCACTCGGTGCCGGTGATCGCAGGCGTTAGTCGGCATGGTTTTAACTTTACTGTAATTCATTCCACTGAATGCAATTCCGCTGAGCTGCGGACTTTGCGAGTCTGGTTCTCGCTAGGGGCGAGGCAGCCGCTCACGGGCTTATGTCGCGCATTGCAGCGGCGATGCGCCTTGGTTTTATGCGTTTGGAGGGTTGCCTCGCAGACTTAGCTGGGCTCAAATACAACCAGCAGCAAGAATGCGGATGCGACTGTGCAAACAAAAAAGCCAACTTGAGAGTTGGCTTTAAGTAAATCAGTAATTGGTCGGGGTGGCGGGATTCGAACTCGCGACCCCTTGCACCCCATGCAAGTGCGC